>JBBRHS010000033.1:0-14301 GCA_038222385.1 Acidimicrobiia bacterium | reverse complement strand
CGACCGTGACGACATGACGATGTCGCCGATCACCTACGACGAGATGCGTCCCGGCTGCTACGAACCCGCGGCTCGCGTCGCCGACATGGAGATGAACTGGGTCGAGGCGTCACTCTCGTTCCCGAGCTTCCCGCGCTTCTGCGGCCAGACGTTCCTCGAGGCGAGCAACCGCGAGGTGGCCGAGGCGTGCGTCTACGCCTACAACGACTGGATGGTCGAGGAGTGGTGCGGTGACAGTGGCGGCGCGCTGATCCCGCTGTGCCTGATCCCGCTCTGGGACGCCGACCTCGCCGCGGCCGAGGTCCGGCGCAACGCCGCACGTGGTGTGCGGGCGGTGTGCTTCAGCGAGATCCCGCCGCACCTCGGGTTGCCGAGTATTCACTCAGGGTTCTGGGACCCGTTCTTCTCCGCCTGCGCCGAGACCGGCACTGTCGTGTGCATGCACATCGGTTCGAGCTCGCGCATGCCCGCGACGTCGTCCGACGCCCCCGTGGCGGTGGCCGCGACCCTGAGCTTCGGGAACGCGATGAGCAGCCTCACCGACTTCCTCTTCTCCGGCGTGCTCGTGCGCTTCCCGACGCTGAAGCTCGCGTACTCCGAGGGTCAGATCGGCTGGATCCCCTACATCCTCGAGCGCGCCGACGACGTGTGGCGTGAGCATCGGGCGTGGGGCGGCGTGCGCGACATCGTGCCCGAACCCCCGTCGACGTACTACTACCGCCAGGTGTTCGGCTGCTTCTTCCGCGACCGGCACGGCATCGAGTCGCTCGACCGGGTGGGGGTCGACAACACCACCTTCGAGACCGACTACCCCCACACCGACTCGACGTGGCCCGACACCAAGAAGCTCGCCGAGGAGTACATGCAGGGCCTCCCCGACGACGTCGTCTACAAGATCATGCGCGGCAACGCCATCCGCATGCTCGACCTCGATCTCACGTGAGCGCGACGTGAAGCGTCGGATCGAGCTCGACGGACCCGCGAACTTTCGCGACATCGGCGGGTACGAGAACATCGACGGCCGCGGGGTGCGTGACGGCCGCGTGTATCGGAGCGACTCGTTGTCGTACATGTCCGATGCCGATGTGCAGCACTGCGTCGAAGTGCTCGGTCTGCACACCGTGATCGACCTGCGCGCCGGTCATGAGGTCGACGAGTTCTCGCACGGTCCGCTCGAGGCGACAGGGGTCCGGTTTCTGCACCGGCCGGTGATCGACGAGACGCGACGCGAGCACATCGTGCTCGATCCCGATGCGCCTCCGCCGGAGCTCATGTCGCCGGCCGCGATCTACCTGATGATGACGGATCGGTTCGCCGACCGGCTCACCGACGTCGTCCGACTCATCGCCGACCCGGCCAACCATCCGGTCGTGTTCCACTGCGCCGCGGGCAAGGACCGCACCGGGATCGTCGCCGCGCTGGTGCTCGGCGCGCTCGGCGTCGACGACGAGACCATCGTCGACGACTATGTCGTGACCGCCGAGCACATGCCGCTCCTCGTCGAACGGCACCGCGCCGCCGCGGCCGCACGGGGTGTGGCCGCCGAGGTGGGCGACCCCCACTTCGCGGCCGAGGCCGCCGCGATGCGCGGCGTCCTCACCGGCTTGCAGGAGCAGCATGGCGGGATCGAGGGCTACCTCCTCACCCACGGCCTCGAACCCGAGGCACTCGTGACCCTCCGGGACTCGCTTCTCACCTGAGCGCCGCCGATGACTTCTGCCGGTGCGGAAGGTCCGGAGGGTGACCGCCGGAGGAGGTGTGCGGTTTGGTCGGTCCGGTTTCCGCCACGCCCCATCGTGGTTCCCTCGTCGTCGCGGTCGGGAGCCAGATCGCGCCCGGCGACCTGCCGGCGCTGTGCGCCGGGGTCCGCTCGCGCCTGGAGCGCAGCCGGGCCGAGGTCGTCGTCATCGATCTCGGTGCCGTGGTCGCGCCCGACGCGGTCACGATCGATGCCATGGCGCGGCTGGCCCTCGTCGCCCGACGGCTCGGGCGGAGGGTGCAGCTTCGCGATGTCCCCTGCGAGCTGGAGGACCTGCTCGCCTTCACCGGACTCGGCGGCGTGCTACCCCTCGAACACCAGAGGGAGACCGAAGAGCGGGAAGACCCGTTCGACGTCGAGGAAGAAGCTCATCTCGACGATCCGACCGTCTGAGATCTCGAGCACCTGCAACGCCCACGGCTCGTGCTCACCGTTCGGGCCGCTCGGCTTGTACGGCCCGAACGCCGGGGAAC
This sequence comes from Acidimicrobiia bacterium, assembly GCA_038222385.1. Classification (GTDB taxonomy): domain Bacteria; phylum Actinomycetota; class Acidimicrobiia; order IMCC26256; family JANYLB01; genus JANYLB01. The sequence continues at coordinate 12,069 of JBBRHS010000033.1, read as the reverse complement.
CGTTCGCCGACACCGTCGGGATCACCTTCGAGCCTCTGCAGGCCGCACCCGTGGTGAGCCAGAACGAGAAGATCTCCTCCCGACCGCTGAGCCACATGGCGATCGGAGGCATCGACTGGATCGCGTCTTCCGCGATGAGCGCGGTGAGCGATTCGATGTCGTAGCGCTGGAACGCGTCGACGTAGCGGGCGAGCAGCGCCTGCTGCGCTTCGTCCATCGGCGCTTCAGCGTCGCTCTCGGTGACGTCGTTCTCGGTGAGCGTTGCGCGGGCTCGCTGCAGGGCGCTGTTCACCGACGCGACGCTCGTGTCGAGGAGCTCGGCCACCTCGGTGGCCTTCCAGCGCAGGACCTCGCGCAGGATAAGCACCGCTCGTTGGCGGGGCGGGAGGTGCTGGAGCGCGGCGACGAACGCCAGCCGGATCGACGCGCGGGTATCGGCGACCTCGGCGGGATCACTTCCCGAGGTGACGACCCGACCGTCGGGGATCGGCCCGAGCCACGTGACCTCGGGCAGGGGTGGGGCGAGGGTGGTGTCGGCCAGTGAAGCCGGACCGAGGTCCATGGGTCGGGCCCGACGGTTCCGTCCGTTGAGGGAATCGAGGCAGACGTTGGTCGCGATGCGGTAGAGCCACGACCGCAACGACGACCGGCCCTCGAACGAGTCGGAGGCGCGCCAGGCCCGGACCATCGTGTCCTGCACGGCGTCGTCGGCCTCGAACGCAGAACCCAGCATCCGATAGCAATAGGCGGTCAGCTCCGGGCGGTACTGCTCCAGCTGACCCTCGATGTCGTGACTCGTCGCGTCGGTCTGCATTCGCGAAAGCGTACGCGCAGTATCGGGTCGACTCCGGTCAGCGGAGGGTGATGGGGATGTGCTTGATGCCGGCCAGGTAGCTCGACCGCAGGGGTTGGACGTCGCCGTCGAGCGCGAACCGGTCGAGATGGGGCCGGAGCTCGTCGAAGGTGATCGCGGCCTCGAGGCGCGCGAGGTGCGCGCCGAGGCAGAAGTGGGGGCCGCCGCCCCCGAGTGACACCTGCGGGTTCGGGCTCCGGCCGATGTCGAACGTGTCGGGGCGCTCGAACACTGCCGCGTCGCGGTTCGCCGACGCAGCCCAGAGGCGAACGGAGTCGCCCGCCCGGATCTCGGCCCCGCCGATCTCGACGGTCTCGTCGGCGTGGCGACCGGTCCACAGCACGATCGTCGCCCACCGGAGGATCTCTTCGACCATCAGGTTCGTCGCCACCTCGCCGTCGACGAAGCGTTGCCGTTGCTCGGGGTGCGCGAGCAGCTCGACGACGCCATGGGAGATCACCTGGCGGGTCGTCTCGCTCCCGCCGACCGCGAGGAGCAGCACGAACTGGCTCAGCTCCCGATCGGTGAGTCGCTGACCGTCGAGCTCGACCTCGACGAGGTGCCCGAGGATGTCGTCGGCCGGTTCGGCGCGCCGCCGCTCCACCAGTGCCGCGCCGTACTCGAGGAGCGACGCCCGCGCCGCGAGCGCGGTCTCGGGTGTGGGACGGTACTCCGGGTCGTCGCTCGGCACGATCGCGTTCGACCACCGCAGCACGTCGGCTTCATCGGCCTGGGGGACACCGACCATCAGTGAGATCGCCCGGAGCGGAATCGCCGCGGCGACGTCGGCGACGAAGTCACCACCGCCGTTCGCCACGAACGAGCCCACCCGAGCCCGGGCCGTCTCCCTGATCCTGGTCTCGAGGTGCGCGACCGCGCGCGGGGTGAACGCAGAGCTCACGAGACTGCGGTACGCGGTGTGGACCGGTGGATCCATCGAGATGAGGATCTGCCCGTTCTCCGGTGGAGCCTGGCCCGGGTCGCCCGGCGGCACCGGACCACCCCGGTTCGAGAACCGGGTGGAGTCGCGGGCGATGGCGCGCATCTCGGCGTGGGTCGACACCACCCAGTACCCGCCGCCACCCTCGTTCCACCAGACCGGCGCGTGGTTCCGCAGGCGGGCGAGGAACGCATGGGGGACACCCTGCGCGAAGCTGTCGGGCGAGTCGAGGTCGATGATCGGCGCGATCGTCGACCGATTCCGGTCGGAGGGCGCCACGGTCAGATGACCTCGACCGCGGGTGCCGCGAACTGGGCGTTGTAGAGGCGGGCGTAGGCGCCGTCTCGCACAAGCAGCTCCTCGTGCGAGCCCTGCTCCACGATCTGACCGGATTCCATCACGAGGATGGTGTCGGCGTCGCGGATGGTCGACAAGCGGTGGGCGATCACGAAGCTCGTGCGGTTCGAGCGCAGCGCTGCCATCGCCTGTTGGATCAGCACCTCGGTGCGGGTGTCGACCGAGCTGGTCGCCTCGTCGAGGATGAGGATCGTCGGGTTCGCGAGGAACGCGCGCGCGATCGTGAGCAACTGCTTCTCGCCCGCGCTCACCGTTCCACCCTCGTCGTCGATCATCGTGTCGTAGCCGTTCGGGAGGGAGTGCACGAACCGGTCGACGTAGGTGGCTTTCGCTGCGGCGAGGATCTCCGCCTCAGTCGCGTCGAGGTTGCCGTACGCGATGTTCTCCCGAATCGTGCCGCGGAACAGCCAGGTGTCCTGGAGCACCATGCCCATGTTGGACCGCAGGTCGCGGCGCCGCATCGTGGAGATGTCGACGCCATCGAGCGTGATCGCACCTTCGTCGACGTCGTAGAACCGCATGATGAGGTTCACCAGCGTCGTCTTGCCTGCGCCGGTCGGGCCGACGATCGCCACGGTCTCGCCGGGTTCGGCGATCAGCGACAGGTCTTCGATGAGCGGGTTCGCGGGGTCGTACGAGAACGACACATGCTCGAACTCGACGCGTCCCTGAGGATCGAGCACCTCGACCGGGTTCGTGTCGTCTTCGGTCTCCTCTTCGGCGTCGAGCAGCTCGAACACCCGCTCCGCCGACGCGATCCCCGACTGCATCACGTTGATCATCGACGCGAGTTGCGTGAGCGGCTGGGTGAACTGGCGGGAGTACTGGATGAACGCCTGGATGTCGCCGATGCTCAGTTGGCCCGACGCCACCCGCAGGCCGCCGATGAGGGCGATCGCGACGTAGTTCAGGTTCCCGAGGAACATCATCGCGGGCTGGATCGTGCCCGAGATGAACTGCGCGCCGTAGCTCGCGTCGAACAGCTCCGCGTTCTTGTCGTTGAACGACTGCTCGACATCGCGCTGGCGGCCGAACACCTTCACGAGGGAGTGGCCGGTGAACGCCTCCTCCACCTGCGCGTTCAAGGAGCCGGTGTGCTTCCACTGGTCGATGAACCGGGTCTTCGACCGCTTGGTGATGGCCCTGATCACGAAGATCGACACGGGAATCGTGATGAGCACGACGATCGCGAGGAGGGGCGAGATCGTGATCATCATGATCGTGACGCCGACGATCGTGAGCCCCGACGTGAGCAGCTGGCTCAGAGTCTGCTGGAGGCTCTGGGCCAGGTTGTCGATGTCGTTGGTGACCCGGCTCAGCATGTCGCCGCGCGGTTGGCGGTCGACGTAGCGCAGCGGCATGCGGCCGAGCTTGTCCTCGACGTCGGAACGCAGCCGGAACATCGCGCGCTGAACCACTCCGGCGAGCAGGTACGACTGGCAGTACGACAGCATCGCCGACACGACGTAGACGACGAGCACGACGAGCAGGATGCGGTGCAGCCGGCCGAAGTCGATCCCGTTGCCGTTGATCACGCCGTCGACGATGACGTTGGTGGCGCTGCCGAGGATCCGGGGTGCGATCACCAGCAGGGTGACGCTCGCGACCGCGAGCACGAGGACGCCCACGACGCCGAATCCTTCGGGGCGGAGCCGGGCTGAGAGTCGGCGGGTCGAGTTCTTGAAGTTCTTCGAACGTTCGAGGGGGAGGCCGGCCGCACCCCAGCGACCACCGAAGCCGCCGCGTGCCTCCTCCGACGACTGCTGCACGACCGCGGCCTCGACCTCGGCGTCGAGCTCCGATTCCTCGCTCATGCCGCCGCTTCCTCGGTGAGCTGCGAGGCCACGATCTCCGCGTAGGTCGGACACGACTCGAGGAGCTCCCGGTGGGGGCCGAGGCCGACCTGGCGGCCGTCTTCGATCACCAGGATCTGGTCGGCGTTGATGATCGTCGACACCCGCTGGGCCACGATCACACTGACGGCATCTCCGACAACGGGTGCGAGCGCGGCGCGCAGCCTCGCGTCGGTGGCGAGGTCGAGGGCGGAGAACGAGTCGTCGAACAGGTAGATGCCCGGCCGACGGACGAGCGCACGTGCGATCGCGAGCCGTTGGCGCTGCCCCCCCGACACGTTGGTGCCGCCCTGGCTGATCGGCGCGTCGAGGCCCCGTGGCATCGCCCGAACGAAGTCGCCGGCCTGGGCGATCTGGAGCGCAGTCCAGAGCTGATCGTCGGTCGCGTCGGGATCCGCGTACCGGAGGTTGCTCGCCACGGTGCCCGAGAAGAGGTACGGCTTCTGCGGCACCAATCCGATCCGGCTCCACAGCAGCTCGGGTTCGATGTTGCGCACGTCGTGACCGTCGACCAGCACGGTCCCGCCGGTGGCGTCGAAGAGGCGGGGGATGAGGTTCAGGAGCGTCGTCTTGCCGGCCCCCGTGCTCCCGATGATCGCAGTGGTCTCACCGGCGCGCGCCGTGAAGGAGATGTCGCAGAGCACCGGGTAGTCGGCCCCCGGGTACCGGAACTCGACGTCTCGCAGCTCGAGCGAACTGACGGCGTCGAGCTCGGTGACCGGTGCCAGCGGGGCCACGACCGAGCTCTTGGCATCGAGCACCTCCTCGATCCGTTCGGCACTCACCGACGCGCGCGGCGCGAGCACGGCCACGAACGTCGCCATCATCACCGACATCAGGATCTGGATCAGGTAGCTCAGGAAGGCGATGAGGGCACCGATCTGCATGTCGCCGGAGCTGATGCGATTCCCACCGAACCAGATCGCGGCGACGCTCGACACGTTCACCACGAGCATCACCGTCGGGAACATGAACGCCATGAGCCGGCCGGCCCGCAGCGACGTGAGCGTGAGCGCGTCGTTCGCGTGGGCGAACCGTTCGGCTTCGTCGGGCTCGCGGATGAACGCGCGCACCACCCGGATGCCGGTGATCTGCTCGCGGAGCACCTCGTTGATGCGGTCGATGCGCTCCTGCATCACCTGGAACTGCGGGATCATGCGGGCGATCACGAGGCCGATCGAGATCACGAGCACGGGGATGCTCACGAGGAGCAGCAACGACAGCGGGCCGTCTTCCCGGATGGCCAGGATCACACCGCCGACGATGGTGATCGGTGCCGCGATCAGCAGCGTGCACGACATCAGCACGAGCATCTGCACCTGTGTCACGTCGTTGGTGATGCGGGTGATCAACGACGGCGCGCCGAAGGTCGCGACGTCTTGGGCCGAGAAGTCGGTGACGCGGTGGAACAACGCTTCGCGTACGTCTCTCCCGAAGGCCATCGCGACCCGAGCGCCGAAGTACACGGCTGCGATGGCGAATCCCACCTGGACGACCGTGATCAGCAGCATGAAGCCGCCGGTCTTCCAGATGTAGTCGGTGTCTCCCGTGACGACACCCTTGTCGATGATGTCGGCATTCAGTGCCGGGAGGAAGAGGGTGCACATCGCCTGCACGAACGTGAGCGCGAGCACGATGAGCAACTGGTTGCGGTAGCGGGCCAGGAAGGTCTTCAGCAGCCGGATCAGCACGGCGCTTCCTTCCGGACGCCGTCGAGGAAGAGCGACACGATCTCCGCCGGCGGGAGTGGCTCGTCGAGGATCAACGCGGGATGGGTCCCCGCGATCGTGAGACCGCGGAGCAGGTGGGCCGCCTCGAGCGGATCGCGCCGGATCTGGTCACGGTCGGGTTCGAAGAGCGCGGCGAGGGCAGCCAGGTCGGCTCGCGGGGTGGCCGGACCCGTGACCTGCGTCGTCCCGATCGCGGTCTTCAGTTGGAGGATGTCGGCGAACCGACGGCGCAGGATCTCGACGGCTCCGGTGAGTCGAGCCTCGAGCGACAGGGTCGGGTCGATCGCCGCGATGGCGTCGTCGAGTGCTGCGGTGTCGAGCGCGTGGTCGAGGACCGCCTCGAGGAGGCTGTCCTTGTCGGGGAAGACCCGGAAGATCGTTCCCTCCGCGATCCCGGCTGCCTCGGCGATCTGGCGGGTGGTCACCGCCGAACCGTGGGCGAGCAGCAGTGGAAGGGCGGCAGCGACGATCTCGGCCCGCCGTTCCGACGGCGGCATGGCAGTGGCTCGGGAGCGGCTCGGAGGATCCGGCGCGCTCGGCAGCGGGGCTGATGCGGGGGGCACGGACCCGAGTCTAGATGAGTGAGTACTCACTCATCTCATCGGGTCACGGAAACGTCAGTCGGCGTGAGAACCAGGTTGGTCGTGGACGGCCTCGGCGTCGACGGGGGTCGCGATGTCGTGATCGCTCGGGGTCTTGTCGACGCCGAGATCGCCGTGGGCCCGCCGCACCGCCTCGCGGGCGTCGTCCTCGGTGGTGTCGTTTTCCGTGGTGTCGTCCTCGGTGGCGTCGTCGACGCGGTCCGCGAGCGCGCTCGCTTCCGCGTCGCGGTCACCGGTCACCGAATGCAGCGCCTGGCTCAGCGTGGGTCGCTCGTCGGGGTCTCGGGGAGTTTCCATGAGCGCGCCCTACCCGCCGGAAGGCGGATCGAAACATCGGGTGTGGCGGCTCGGGATCGAGCGAGGCCTCAGGACACGCTGGAGCGGACGAACCGTTCGAGGGCACGGTCCTGCACCGTGGGGGGCAGGTTGCCCAGCGCGTGGATGGCCCGCGCGCCACCGCCCACGACGTAGCGCGATCGTGGACGCGCCGTCTGGAGTGCGTGGGCGACGACCTCGGAGACGCGTCGCGGCGAGCACCGAGGGTCCGACTCCTTGCCGTCCATGCTGTCGAAGGCCTTCTGCAGGAACGCGCGCTGCTCGGGGTAGGGGTTGTCGTCGTCGACTGTGCCGGCGTCGCGGTGCGCCGTGAGGCCGGTGCTGATGCCCGCAGCCTCGATCAGCACGATCCGCACGTCGAGCGGAGCGATCTCGCGACGCAGACTGTCGACCCACCCTTCGAGCGCGCACTTCGACGCCGCGTACCCGGCGTTGAACGGCAGCACCGTGCGCGCCATGAGGGCCGAGTTCACAACGACGCACGCGTGCGACGCGCGGGCGAGCGGCAAGAACGCGCGGATGAAACGCACACCGCCGAAGAAGTTCACGTCCATCATCGTCTGGAGCACGGTCATCGGCGTGCCCTCGCTCGAGGTGTCACCCTCGAAGTGCGCGATGCCCGCGTTGCTGAAGACACCGGCGAAGGGGAGGCCGCCGTCGATGAGGCCCGAGACGACGGTTCGCGCCGCCTCGACCTGGCCGTCGTCAGTCACGTCGAGCGGCACCGGGTGCAGGCGACCCGGGCGGACCGCCTGGGCGACGAGCGCATCGCCTTCTTCGGGTCGGCGGATCCCGGCGACGACCGTGTACCCCAGTTGGTTGAGGTACAGCGCGGCGTCCTCGCCCATCCCGCTCGACGCACCCGTGACCACGACGACACTCTGGTCGTCGACCTTCCGGACCTTGTGGGCCATGGTTGCTCACGCTCCTGGTGGGCCACCCGTGGTTCGGGGACCCGTTCGGGACGTATCGACCGGCCGGCGCGGCCGCTTGATCCTCCGCTGCTCAGGTCGGGCGCGCCCGCAGGTCGGTCACGACCTCGGCGAAGTGCCCGGGATCGGGCGCCCGGTTGTTGACGAGCGCCACCGAATCGGAGATCCCCGCGAGGCGTTCGGTGAGCTTCGCGGCGATCTCGGCGGGCTCGCCCACGACGGCGATCGTCTCGATCAGGTCGTCGTGGATCAGCTCGGCCATCTCGTCCCACCGGTCGTCGCGCGCCAACCGCCGCAGCTCGGGCGCGAGCTCTCCGTAGCCATGGAGCTCGAACACGGGCGTGTACGCGGGTGTCGTGCCGTAGAACGCGAGTTGCTTGCGGACCGCTTCGCGGCTGTGCGTGAACTGCGCTTCGTCTCGTCCGGTGACGATGATCGTGACGCACACGATCTCGAGATCGTCGGGCGAGCGACCCGACCGTTCCGCGCCCCGTTCGAGCGCGGGGAGGGTGAGCTCGAGCAGCGATTGCCGTGAGTTGACCGGATGCACGAGGAACCCGTCGGCGACCTCACCCGCGACCGCCGTCATCTCGGGGCCGACGCCGGCGGTGAAGATCGGTGGGCGACCGAACCGGTTCGGGCCCGGGTCGAAGGCGGGGATCATCCGGGTGTGGGTGTAGAAGTCGCCGCGGAAGTCGAGCGCAGTCCCGTGCTCCCAGGCGTTCCAGATAGCGCTGATCCCGGCGACCATCTCGCGCATCCGCGCCGCGGGCCGCGACCACGGCATCGAATACCGCTGCTCGATGTGCGGACGGATCTGCGAGCCGAGGCCGAGCACGAAACGGCCGCCGGTGACGGTCTGGAGGTCCCACGCCGCCATCGCGAGCGTCATCGGCGTGCGGGCGAACGCGATCGCGACCGCGGTGCCGAGATGGATCGTGCTGGTGTGTTCGCCGGCTACGGCGAGGGGGATGAATGGGTCGTGCTTCGCCTCGAACGAGAACGCCCGGTCGTAGCCGATGGCCTCGAGGGTGCGGTAGATCGTGCGCGCGTCGGCGAGATCTTCGGTCGGGACCGTCATCGAGACGTGCACGGCGATGCTCCGGTCAGTCGGAGAGCGGGCCGGGATCGGCCGGCACGTCGACCGCGTGCTGTCGGAGGATCTCGAGCGGCACGATGTCGAGCGCGCGCTCGTGGGTGCACGCGAGCACGACTGGCGCCGCCGCGCCGTCGTGGTGGGCTCGGAGCCAGTTCCGGGCGGTGACGCACCAACGGTCGCCGGGGGCGAGACCCGGGAAGCGGTACTGGGGCATCGGCGTGCTGAGGTCGTTGCCGATGGACCGCTGATGCGCGAGGAACTCGGCACTCACCACCGCGCAGATCGTGTGACTGCCCGCGTCGTCGGGGCCGGTGCTGCAGCACCCGTCGCGGTAGAAGCCGGTGACCGGGTCGGTCCCGCACGGTTCCAGGTCGTTGCCCAGCACATTGAGGTCGTTGCCCAGCACGTTGCGATCGCTCACCCGACCAGTATCGTCGCAATCCGCACCGAGGGAGGAACACCGTGTCGGACAGCGTCGATCGGGTCATCGTCTGGGGGACGGGCTACGTCGGGAAGCGGGTCATCGCCGAGATCGTCGACCATCCGCACTTCGAGTTGGCCGGGGTGATCGTGTCCGATCCCGACAAGGACGGCCGCGACGTCGGCGACATCTGCGGGATCGATCCACTCGGCATCACCGCGACGACCGATGTCGAAGCCGGGCTAGCGCTCGACGCCGATGCTGTCGCCTACTACGGACCGACTGCCGAGCGTGCGCGCGACAACATCGAGAACATGGCGAATGCGCTGCGCGCCGGGAAAGACGTGGTGTCGACCGCGATGACGAACTTCGTGTGGTGGCCGACGGCCGACCGTTGGATGCTCGAGCCGATGGAGCAGGCGTGCACCGAGGGTGGCACGTCGTGCTTCACCTCGGGCATCGACCCCGGCTTCGCCAACGACCTGCTCCCGATGACGCTCATGGGTGTGTGCGGTCGGGTCGAGCGGGTCACCGCCAGTGAGATCCTCGACTACGCCACCTACACCGGCGACTACGAGCCGATGGGCTACGGGAAGCCGGCGGAGTTCCGGGCCCTGCTCGAGATCCCCGAGATCCTGATCATGGCGTGGGGTGGGACGGTGCCGATGATGGCGGCCGCGATGGAGGTCGAGCTCGACGACATCACCACGACCTACGACAAGTGGGTCACCCCGGAGCGCATCGAGTTCCAGAACGGGGTCCTCGAACCCGACACGGTCGCGGCGGTGCACTTCACCATCAACGGCATGCTGAACGGCGAGGCGCGCATCGTGCTCGAACACGTCAATCGCATCACCAACGACGTCGCACCCGAGTGGCCGCGCGGCCGGATCGCCGAGAACGACGTGTACCGGGTCGACATCGAAGGCAGCCCGACGATCCGTCAGGAGACGATCCTCCGTGATGCCGACGGCGATCCCGTCGCCGGCGGCTGTCTCGCGACCGGTATGCGCGCGCTGAACGCGATCCCTGCGGTGCGAGCCGCGGCACCGGGCATGCTCACCGCCCTCGACCTCCCCCTCATCGCCGGCCGCGGCGCGATCCGCTAGGAGAAGAAGCGGAGCCGGCGGCCGCGCGCTCACGGGGCATTCATGGGTGGGCGATCGAGCCGGCGCAGCGGATTCGACCAGAGAGCCGGTCACCTCCCGAGGAGGGTGGCGGTCATCTCGCCGTCGCGGAAGATGGTGATGTCGCCGTCTTCGGAGACCTTGAGGGTGACGTCGGCGGTCTCCGAGAGCGTCTTGGCCGCCGACGTGCGGGCGCCCTCGTGCTGGCTGTCGGAGCTGGTGACGATCGCTCCGTAGGCGAGCAGGTTGCCGGCCCGGTCGACGATGGTCGCTCCGTCGAGCGCGGCGAGGCGGGCGAGGGTCTGGCCGTCGAGGTTCTCGGCGTCGAGAAGGTGGTGGAGCCGGGTCTCGGCCCGCATGGCGGGCGGGTCGAACTCGTCGCGGAGGTCGTACCGGTCCTTCGCCGAGACGATGTCGTCGAGGAGCCCAGGATCGTCGACCACGGCGAGGATCGCGCCGTGCCCCTGGGCCGACACGATGAACGCGGCCTCGACCACGATCGGCGCGGCCCGACCACCGTCGATCATCTTCGCGATGAAGCCGGTGAGCTCGAGCGGAAACGCGGTCCAGTGCTCGCCCCGTCGCAGCACGAGCGGTTGCCCGTCGACGAAGACCCAGATCGTGCGGTCGGCGCGGAGGAAGAACCCGACGCCGCCCATCCGGCGTGACGCCTCGGCCACCAACGATCCGTTGTCGACGAACTCCGCGGGCGGGGTCCGCGGATCGGCCGTGGGCGCGAGCCGATCGAGGCGGTGCCGTTGCAGCTCCGAGCGGGCGTGGCCCTCGCTGTCGACGACGAGTACAGAGCGCAGCCCGTCGAACAGCACCGGGGCCCGCTTCGCCTCACGCAGGTCGCCCGGGTAGTCGAACCGCAGGCGCGGTGATTCGGGGAGCGCGTCGGTGATGATCACGCCGTGGGTGAGCTGGTGTGCCTCGACGCGGGTGCCGCTGAGCTCGATGAGGTACTCGAGCGTCTCCGCGATGAGCGCCGCCGGTACCGCGTCGACGCTCGGCGCGTACTCGGCGACCAACTCGATGACGATCGTGTCGCGCAGCGCCCGACGGAGTGGCGGGCCGAGGGGATCCGGGGTGGAGTGGCGGCCCCGGAACTGTGACGCGGCCCGCAATGCGGCCCGCGGGAGGGCGTGGAGGAGCTGCAGCAACGGGGTGCTGTCGGGCGTGATCAGCGCGGCGATCGGGCCCTGCACCTCGAGGATGCACGTGACCTGCCACCCGTCGGGCCCGGGCGCGGTCGCGCTCGAGGTGGTCGGACCCGGGGTGACGACCGGCAGGGATGCGTCGGCGGGGGAGTAGACGAGATGGATCGTGGCCGCCGGGAAGATCTCGGCCAGCGACGCTGCGATCACGTCGCCCACCGGATCGGGGGGCAGGCGTTCGACGCTCGACGATCGGCTCCACGACATCACCCAGTGTTACCCCAAGCGGGGGAGCACGGCGTCTTGTACCGTCGACGCGCATGACCCTTCCTGCCCCCAGGACCGACGGCACCCACATCGTCACCGGCGCGTCTGCCGGGATCGGCGTCGAGCTCGCCCGCCAGCTCGCGGCGCGTGGCCTCGGCCTCACCCTCGTCGCCCGCCGGGAGGATCGGCTGCTCGCGTTGGCGGCCGAGCTCTCCGACGCGCACTCGATCCGGGTCGAGGTGATCTCGGCCGACCTCGCCGACGAGGGTTCGCGCACGCGGATCGCGACCGAGCTCGTCGCTCGTGGGCTCGAGGCCGACGGGCTGGTGAACAACGCGGGCTTCAGCACGACGGGCCCGGTGTCGGCGAGCGATCCGCTCCGCGAGATCGCCATG
>JBBRHS010000032.1:0-14578 GCA_038222385.1 Acidimicrobiia bacterium | reverse complement strand
ATCGCGCCGCGGTCGACGAAGCGCTCGATCACTTCCCGGCGCTGCGCCCTCTCCTGACCCGACGGGCGGGTCTGCTCTCGGGAGGCGAGCAGCAGATGCTCGCGCTCGCCCGTGCCCTCGTGAGTCGCCCGAAGCTGCTGCTCGTCGACGAGCTGAGCCTCGGGCTCGCGCCGATCGTCGTCGAGCGGCTGCTTCCCGTGGTGCGGTCCATTGCCACGGAACGTGACATCGGCGTGCTGCTCGTCGAACAGCACGTGCCGATGGCACTCGCAGTGGCCGACCGGGCCGTGGTGCTGCGCCGGGGACGCGTCGTCGCCGAAGGGACCGCCGCCGACCTCGCCGACCGGCCCGACCTGCTCGAGGCGTCGTACCTCGGTGACGCGGCGATCTGAGCCGCAGCATCGCCGCACCGTCTGAGAATGCCGTCTGAGAACGCCGTCTGGGAACGGGGACGGAATCCGTCGTCGCGACGCATCCCGCAGTGCGGCACCCGCAATACTGCGCGCATGAAGAAGTGGATCGTCGGCATCGTCATCGCGGTCGTCGTGCTCGGAGGCGCCGGGTTCGCTTTCTGGTACACCCAGATCCGCGTCGAATCCGAGCCTGTCGCGAAGATCTCCGAAACGCCGGTGCAGGAGGCACCCGACTCTGCAATCGACGGGATGTGGGAGGTCGTCGCCAACCCGGAGGGGTTCGTCGGATACCGCGCCGAGGAGATCGTCCTCGGCGGTCCGCAGACACCGACCGGCCGCACCACCGAAGTCACAGGGAGTCTCACGGTCTCGGGCCAGACGATCGACGATGTCGAGTTCACCGCGAACCTCACCGGACTCTCCACCGGCAACGACCGCCGTGACAGTCGGGCCCAGGACGCGCTCGGGACCAGCGAGTTCCCCGACGCGACGTTCGTGTTGACCGAGCCGATCGAACTCGCGGCGGCACCGACCACCGGCGAGACGGTGACCGCGACCGCGGTCGGTGACCTGACGATCAAGGGGGTCACGAAGCCGGTGGGGATCCCGATCCAGGGTCGGTGGGACGGAACCGAGATCCAGATCGTCACGGCCGAGCCCTTCCCGATCACGTTCTCCGACTTCGGCGTCGACGTCGGCTCGTTCGCCCCGTTCGCCGAGGTCGAAGACGTCGGCGGGCTCGAGATCAAGCTGTTCCTGGCAAGGACCTGAGCCGGCGGCGACTACCCTCGCCTCCCTATGGTCGAAGCCCAACTCTCCCCCGACGCGCACCGGCGCCTCACCGAGGAGCTCGCCCACCGGACCGGCGATCTGCGGCGTGAGATCTCGCTGCGGATCGAACGCGCCCGTGAACACGGCGACATCCGCGAGAACGCCGACTACGACGCGGCGAAGAACGAGCAGGGACTCAACGAGGCTCGGGTGCGTCAGATCGAGGGCATCCTGTCTGACGCGGTGATCGTCGAGCACGCGCCGACCGACGTCGTCGCAGCAGGGACGCTCGTCGAGATCAAGCTCCCGGGCGACGACGAACCGACTGTCTACCTGGTCGGATCCATCGAAGAACGCAACGAGAAGTACGACGTCTTGTCGACGAGTGGCCCGATGGGTCAGGCACTCGTGGGCAAGAAGCCCGGCGACACGGCCACCTACACGACTCCCAAGGGCACCGAACTCGAGGTCGAGGTCGTCAGCGTCCGCCCCCTCGACTGACCCGACTCGATGGTGGTCCCGGGTCAGAGTTGGTCGGTCTCGGCGAGTTGGTCGACGACAGCGGCATCGCGATCCCAGTCGCCGTGGCGGTGCGCGGCGCGGCCCACGAGGTGGGCCGACACCGGAGCGGTGATGAACTGCAGGATGATCATCAGGGCGAGCAGTGAGATCGCACCCGGGATGTCGATCCGGAACATCGCGCCGGTGCCGATGAGCAGCACGCCGAGGGTCGCGGGTTTCGTCGCGATGTGAATGCGGGTGAAGAGGTCGCGGAAGCGGACCTGTCCGATGCCGGCGAGCGCACAGAGCAGCGCACCCGACAGGATGAGGACGCTGCCGATGACACCCGTCACCGCCGCTTCCCCTCGACGAAGCGGGCGAACGCCGACGTACCGAGGAACGCGACCAGTGCCACGACGACACCGACGGTGAGGTAGAAGCCCTGGTCGGCGTACGCGCACCACGCGATCACACCGGTCACCATCACGGTGAGCAGGCCGTCGAGTCCGACGACGCGGTCGGCCAGTGACGGTCCAACGGCGAGCCGGTACAAGAAGCCGGCCCCGCCGACCGCGATGAGGGCGAGTGCGATGCCGATGACGATCACGGGTTGAACTCCTGTTCCTCGTTCTGCGCGGCGGTCACGCCGTCGGCGGTCGACTCGTCGAGCGGGTCGCCCGTGATGCGGGCGACCTCTTCTCGAGTCCCGAACGCCTCGACGATCCGCCGCTCGAGGTCGGCGACCTCGGCTCGGGTGGCCTCGACGCTCTCGAACGACAGGACGTGGACGAACAGCACCGCGGGACGACCGCGTGCATCGATCGTGAGCGTGCCGGGGGTGAGGGTGATCGCGTTCGCGACAATCGTCGCGAGCCGGCCCGACTGGGTGCGGAGCTGCACTGCGACGACAGCCGTCCTGATGGCGGAGCGGCTCGACGGAAGCAGCACTTCGCGCGCCACGGCCACGTTCGTGATGATCAATGCCCAGAGGAACCAGATGGCGAACGACATCGCCGCGAGCGGCCGGACGACGATCGGGTCGTCGTTGGCCGACGCGGGCGGGAAGACGGCGACGAGCCCGATCGCGACCACCACTCCGGTCGCGACGTTGGCGGGAGTGAAGTCGCCCCAGAGCAGGACCCACATCGCGACCAGCCAGGCCACGATGACGATGTCGCCGAGGCGCGGCGCCCGGATCATCGCAGGACCGCCCGGATGTAGGCCGACGGATCGAGCAGCTCCGCGGCGGCCCGCTGGCACAGGTCGAGCAACGGCCCGGCGAGGACCGCGAACACGAGTGAGGCCGCGACGAGGGCTGCGGTGGCGACGAGCATGGGCACGGTGCCACCGAACCGGGCGGTGACGGGGTCGGTCGGGACCGACACGACCTCGACCTCACCCCAGAACGCGCCCCCCCAGATCTTGGTGACCGAGTAGAGCGTGAGCACGCTGACCACCAACGCGGCGCCGACGACCAGCCACGCGTCGCTGCCGAACCCGGCCTCGACGACCGAGAGCTTGGCCACGAACCCCGAGAACGGCGGCACCCCCGCGAGGCTCAGGGCCGGGAGCAGGAACAGCCAGCCGACGATCGGGAACCGGCGCGCGAGACCGCCGATCTCCGCGAGCCTCGACGACCCCGCGTTGTGGTCGACCATCCCGGCGGTCAGCAGGAGGGTGCTCTTCAGCACGATCTGGTTCAGGACGTAGAGGATCGCTGCGCCGATGCCGGCGACCGTGAAGAGCCCGAGCCCCAGGATCATGTATCCGACCTGGCTGACGATGTGGAAGCTGAGGATCCGCTTGATGTCGTTCTGGGCGATCGCGCCGAGCACACCGACGACCATCGTCAGACCGGCGATGGCGAGGATGAAACCGGCGGGGCGATCAGCGGGGGCGACGATGAGCGTCTGGGTGCGGATCAGGCAGTAGACCCCGACCTTCGTGAGGAGTCCGGCGAACACCGCGGTGACCGCGGTCGGCGCCGACGGGTAGCTGTCGGGGAGCCAGAAGAAGAGCGGGAACACCGCAGCCTTGATCCCGAAGATCACGAAGAGGAGCAGCGCGAATGCGAGCCGGACTCCTTCGGGGAGCGCGCCCATGCGTCCCGCGAGGTCGGCCATGTTCACCGTGCCGGTCGCCGAGTAGAGCAGGCCGACCACGGAGACGAAGAGGATCGACGCGATGAGGTTGATGACGACATAGGTCATCCCGGTGCGCACCTGGTCGGCTCGCCCGCCGATCGTGATGAGCACGTAGCTCGCGGTGAGCATCATCTCGAAGGCGACGAACATGTTGAAGAGATCACCGGTGAGGAACGCCAGTCCGATACCCGCCGCGAGCACGAGGTACACCGGGTGGAACGCCGGCTGCTCCCGTTCCGTACCGGGTTGGCCGATCGCGAACACGAGCACGGCCAGCAACACGGGCGACGCGGCCACGAGCATCAGGCCGGTGAGGCGATCGGCGACGAGCGCGATGCCGACGGGCGCGGACCAGCCGCCCATGAACGCGGCTGCGGGACCGTGCTGGTCGGCGTGGACGAGGATCGCGATCGAGGCGACCGTCGTCACCGACAGAGTCACGATCCCGATGACCCGCTGCACCCCGCGGTGTCGGGCCGCAGCCATGGAGAGCCCGGCCGCGAGCAGCGGGAGGACGACCGGCAGCGGGAGCCAGATCCGCATCACAGGTCCTCACCCACACCGATACGACCGGCTTCGGCTTCGGCTTCGGCCTCCGCTGCGACGAGGAGCCGCTGGTCTTCGACCTGCTCGTCGGCGAGAGCCTGGGTCCGGGCGGCGATGCGGCGGTCCTCGACGTCGTCCTCGACCAGGTCGTCGCCGGTGAGCTGCCAGCTGCGATAGGCCAGTGCGAGCAGGAACGCGGTGACGCCGAACGAGATCACGATGGCGGTGAGCGCGAGCGCCTGCGGCATCGGGTCGGCCACCCGTTCGCCGCCGATGGACCCGATGAACGGCGCGATCCCGCGACGTCGGCCCGACAGGAGCAGCAGCAGGTTCGCACCGTGCGAGAGCAGTCCGATGCCGATGATGAGTCGGGTCAGCCGGCGCTGGAGCACCAGCCACGTCCCGAGGGAGAACAGCAGCGCGGTGCTGGTCGCGAGGACGAGGCTCACCGATCTTCCCCGCTCCGCAGCTTCCAGGGTGCGCCGAACAGCGGCAGCCGCTCACCGAACGCGACGAGGAGCAACAACACCATCCCCACCACGACGAGACAGACGCCGACGTCGAAGAAGAGCGCGGTGTTGAGGTGCAGGACCCCGAAGGGACCGAGATCCGAGTCGAGCTTCGCGTGGTCCATCAGCTGGTAGCCGAAGAGCAGTGGGACGAGGGCGGTCATCGTCGCCGTGACCATCCCGGCGCCGAGCAGCGTCCAGGGACGGACCGGCAGTGCCTCGCGGACCTCGTCGATCCCACCGGCGACGTAGCGCAGTGCGACCGCGGCACCGATGACGAGCCCACCGACGAACCCACCGCCCACGCGGTTGTGGCCGGTGAAGAGCAGGAACACGCCGAGCAGCAGCGCGCTGTGGAACACCAGGCGCACCACGACGTCGAGGATGAGGGAGCGCCTCATGGCTGCGACTCCTCTCGCTCGCGCTCGGGCTTGCGACGCGGCGCCGGGGAGAACGACCGCTCGGTCCGGCTTTCGCGTCGGGAGAGGCGGGCGAGGGCGTAGACCCCCATCGCCGCCACCGCGAGGACGGTGATCTCGCCCATGGTGTCGAAGCCACGGATGTCGACGAGCACGACGTTCACCACGTTGCGACCCCCGCCGTCGCCGAGCGCACGGTCGAGGAACGCCTGCGAGACCGACGGATCGACGCGGACGTAGCCCGCCATGATCGTGAACGCGAACACGAACATCCCCACGAGCGCCGAGACGACGAGACGGAACGTGCGGCCGGTCATCGTCGGACGCTCGACGAACCAGGTCGGGAGGTGCCGCAGCACGAGCACGAAGATCACCGCGCCGATCGTGTCGACGCACACCTGGGTGAGCGCGAGGTCGGGCGCACCCTGCAGGACGAACACCAGCGCCATGCCGTAGCCGACCGCGCCGAGACACAGCACCGCGGCCATGCGGTGTCGGACGACCACCGCGGCGATGCCGCCGACCACGAGGAGCGCGGCCGCGGCCCAGTCTCCCGGACCCGATGTCAGCGGAGGGAGATCCGGCATCGGCGCCTGGAGCAGCGCCCACCCGGACACGACGACCGCGGTCAGGAGGATGACGCCGATGTAGACCGGAAGAGATCCCGACTGCACGACACCGGTGGTCCGCTTGGCGACCGCGTTCATCCCCCGGATGACACCCAGGTAGCCCACGTCGCCGTAGAGCGGTCGGGGCAGGCGCTGCTGGAACCGGGCCACGACGGGACCCGCCACGGTGAGGGCGACACCGAGCAGCACCGTGACACCCGACAGCACGAGGGCGGCGTTGAAGCCGTGCCAGAGCGTGAGGTGCGTGGGTTCGCTCGACGGATCGATGCTCAGCGTCGCGACTTCGACGAACTCCGACACGAGTCCCGGTACGACTCCGAGGACCAACGTGACGGCGCCGAGGACTGCCGCGGGGAGCCAGAACGAGACGGCAGGAGCCGGTGGCGCCTCGATCGCGACCGCCGGATCCTCGGGGAGACCCTCGGTCGGGATGCCGGGCCGGAACGCACCCAACAGCAACCGGGCCGTGTAGGCGAAGGTGAGGACCGAGCCCACCACGATGCCGGCGAGCACGACCCGACTGCCGAAGATCTCGCCGTGGACCCAAGCCGTGTAGGCCGACTCCTTGGCGATGAACCCGAACATGAGCGGGATCCCCGCCATCGATGCGCCCGAGACCACCGCCACGAGGCGCGGGCCCGCCCACCCCGGGCCGTAGCGACCCAGCGCCCGGATGTCGCGCGTGTGGGCTTCGTGGTCGATCACGCCGACCACGAGGAAGAGGCCGGCCTTGAACAAGGCGTGCGCGAACAGCAGGACCACGCCGGCCTCGGTTGCCTCGGGGATGCCGGCGCCGAAGAGCACGACCATGAACCCGAGCTGGCTGATCGTGCCGTAGGCGAGGATTCGCTTGAGGTCGTGTTGGCGCAGCGCGCGCACGCCCCCGGTGAGCATGGTGACGAGGCCAACCGTGAGCACCACCGGTCGCCAACTCCCCTGCACCGCGAAGATCGGGGCGAACCGGGCGATCACGTAGACGCCAGCCTCGACCATCGTCGCGGAGTGCAGGAACGCGCTGACCGGCGTGGGCGCGACCATGGCTCCGGGGAGCCAGGCCGAGAACGGGAACTGCGCCGACTTGGTGAAGGCACCGAGCAGGACGAGCAGCAACCCGACGTGCACCAGCGTCCCGGTGGGCGGATCGGCGGCCAGCGCGAGCAGGTCGTACGTGCCGGCCGACTGGCCGATCAGCACGAACCCGCCGAGCATCGCGAGGCCGCCGGCACCGGTGGTCAGCAGGGCCTGGAGAGCCGACGCCCGGGCCTTGGGGTCTTCGTCGTTCCACCCGATGAGGAGGTACGAGGTGATCGAGGTGATCTCCCACGCCACGAAGAGGAACAGGAGGTTCCCCGAGACGACGATGCCGAGCATCGCGCCGGTGAACACGAGGAGCAGCCCCGCGAGGCGGTGCAACTCGGCGCGGTCGGGTGAGAAGTAGCGCCCTGCGTAGAGCATCACGAGCGTGCCGATGCCGGTCACGATGAGCACGAACAGGAGTGAGAATCCGTCGAGCCGCAGGTAAATGGACAGCCCGAGGCGCGGGACCCACTCGACGTGCTCGACTGGGATCCGGCCCGCGAACACGTCGCTCGTCTGGAGCGCCGCCCAGAGGAACGCAACGAACGGCACCACGGCGGCCACCCCGAAGCACCGCCGACCGAGGCCTCTACCGCCTGCCACCAGAGCGAGCCCCACGACGGCGTGCAACACGAGGAGCGCGATCACCGAAGGCTCCCCGACTCACCCAGGTTGTCGTCGCCGGCCACCGGGCTATCCGTGCCCGTTGGTGTCCCGGTTGCTCATCCCCTGGAGGAGATAGCCGCGCGAGCGCACCGTGCGTACCTCGAGGCCGAGGGGCGCGATACGCCGACGGAGGCGGAGTACGTGCACGTCGAGCGCGTTCCGGGTCGGGGCACCGGTCGGCCACGCCCGCCGGGCCAGCGTCTCCCGGCCGACAACGGCGCCGAATCGTTCGACCATCGCGCGGGCGAGCGCACGCTCCACCGGAGACAGCGAGACCCACTCTCCCCGGAACCGGAGGAGCCCGTCTTCGTCGAGCTCGGGGGCGGTGCGTTCCTGTGCCGCTCGACTGGCCAGCGACGCCACCCGGGCCCGCACGTCGCGATCGTCGGCCGGGAGCCGGATCCAGTCCTCGAGGCAGTCGACGCTCTCGGGCGGGGGTTCCTGGGGGCCGACGAGGAGCAGACGGGGCGTCCCGTCGGTTCTCAGGCGACCGAGTCGCCCCTCTTCTTCGGGCCACCGAACGAGCACGACATCCACGGCCGCCAACCTACGGACGGCGTGTTTCACCATTGTTTCGCGCGGTTGAACGCTCTTCTATCGTCCGGAGTCCCCTCCCATGTGGGAGAGCTGCGGGCTACGGTTCACGATCCGTTCACGGTCCGTTCGAGGGACCGTGATCGCTCGGGGGGAGGTTGCGCCGGTGCACACGAAGAGCACTCGAGGAGGGGCAGTGCGGTTCCGACGGGTGGTGGGTGCGGCACTCGCGGTGGGGATCATGGCGGGCGCCACGATCGCAGTCGGCTCGGGGCCGGCGCCTGCGGCGTCAGGCGGTTCGTCCGACGCCGTATTCACCGTGGGCACGAAGCAGGACGTCGACAGCATGAACCCGGTCGCGGGAGTCCTGCTCTCCAGCTACGAAGTCTGGAACATGCAGTACAACGTGCTCGTCAACTTCAAGGCCGACGACCTCGCCCCCGTTCCCGACATCGCGACCTCCTGGAGTGCATCGCCCGACGGCACGACCTGGACCTACAAGCTCCGGACCGACATGCAGTGGTCCGACGGTGAAGCGCTCACCGCCGACGACGTCGTGTACACGCTCACCCGGGCGCGTGATGAGGAGTGGGCGAACTTCTACCCGTTCGTGTCCGGGTTCACCGACATCACTGCGCCCGATGCGTCGACCGTGGTGGTCACGTCGGCCGAGCCGAACCCGAACCTCCCCTTCATCCCGGTGTACATCCTCCCCGAGCACGTCTGGAAGAAGTACGACAAGAAGCAGGTCGCGAGCTTCCCGAACACGAACCCGGTCACCTCCGGTCCGTTCCGCCTCACCGAGTGGGACAAGGGCAGCTTCTGGGAGATGACGGCGAACCCGGACTACTACGCCGGTGCGCCGAAGGTCGGCACGGTCCGCTTCCGCGTGTTCGGCAACGACGAAGCCATGGCCGGTGCGCTGCGCAACGGCGAGGTCGATGCGGTGCACGATCTCAACCCGCAGCTCGAGAGCACCATCGACGGATCGAACGTCACCCCGGTCGAGGCGCTCGACGGCACCTTCACCCAGCTCACGATGAACACCGGTTCGGGTCCGGTCGGCAACGGCCACCCCGCGCTCGAGGACCCGCGCGTCCGCCAGGCGATCGCGCACGCGATCGACAAGGAGGAACTGGTCTCCAAGGTGCTCAAGGGCCTCGGTCAGCCGGGTCAGTCGGTGAGCGTGTCGGTCGACCCCAAGTACAACCTGACCGTCCCCGCCGACAAGACCTACAACTTCGACATCGCGCAGGCCAACTCGATCCTCGACCAGGCCGGTTACGCGAAGGGCTCCAACGGCATCCGGACGATGCCCGATGGGACCGATCCGTTGAAGTTCCGCTTCTACTACCCCACTAGCAACTCGGTCTACGCGCGTGACGTCGAGTTCATCAGCAAGTGGCTCGACCAGATCGGCATCGCCACCGAGGTCACTGCGAAGAGCGAAGACGAACTGACCCCGATCGAGAACACCGGCAAGTTCGATCTCGTCGTCTGGAGCTGGACGCCGTACGTCGACCCGAGCCCGCAACTCTCCTACCTCACCTGCGGTCAGGTCCCCGAGACCGGCGACGACGGTCGCTACAACGACGCCTTCTGGTGCAACCAGGAGTACGACGCGCTGTACGAGTCACAGCGAGTCGAGCTCGACCCCGCGCAGCGGATCGCCCAGATCAAGGAAGCGCAGCAGATCCTCTACACCGAGGCGCCGTACGTCGTGTTGTACGAGCCGGTCACGCTCCAGGCGTACCGCAACGACCGGTTCACCGGCTTCGTGAAGCAACCCGCCGACACCGGACCCGTCATCTACAGCCAGAGTGATCCGTCGTACATGCTCGTCGAACCGGTCGTCTCGACTTCCGGTGGCGGTTCCGGCGACGGCGCGAGCGGCACGAACGACTCCGACGACGGCGGGAGCTCGTCGACCGGGATCATCATCGGCCTCATCGTCGCAGTGATCGTGATCGGTGGCGGTGGATACCTCATCGCTCGGAGGAGCCGGACCGCCGACGAGCGCGAGTAGGGGTGAGTGCTCGCTACGTCGCCCGGCGGGTCTTCGCCGCGCTGCTCAGCCTGATCTTCGTGTTGACGCTGAACTTCTTCCTGTTCCGCGTGGTGAAGTCGGATCCGGTGGGCAGCCTCTTCCGCGGCCGCAACGTATCGCCCGAGGCCAAGGCCCGCTTGCGCACCGAGTTCGGGCTCGACAAGTCACTCCCCGCTCAGTTCACGGCCTACATGGGCCAGACCCTGCGCGGGAACCTCGGGGTGTCGTACGCGACGCGGCGGTCGGTCGGCTCCGAGATCCTCGACAAGCTCGGTCCGACGCTCGTGCTCGTCGGCATCTCGACCTTGTTGTCGGCCGCGATCGGCGTGTTGATGGGCATCAAGGCCGCATGGCAACGCAACAGTTCCTTCGACCGCGGCTCGACGGCCGCGTCGATGCTGACCTACGCCGCGCCCGACTTCTACATCGGGATCCTGCTGTTGGCGATCTTCGCGTTCTGGTTACGGTGGCTGCCCACCGGGGGCATCGAGAACCCCGACGGCGGCGGTCTGTTCGACCAGGCGAAGCACCTGATCCTGCCGTGCGTCACCCTCACCCTCGGCTACTTCGGCGAGTACGCGATCATCATGCGGTCGTCGTTGCTCGAGGTCGTCAACGAGGACTACCTCGTGACCGCGCGAGCGAAGGGCCTGCGTGACGCACTCGTCCGGCGCCGGCACGCGGTCCCGAACGCGGTGCTCCCGGTCGTCACGCTGTTCGCGATCAACCTCGGGTTCGTGCTCTCCGGATCGATCGCGGTGGAGACCGTGTTCTCGTGGCCCGGCCTCGGCCTCGCGACGTCCGATGCGTTGCGCGGCCCCGACTACCCGATGCTGCAGGGGCTGTTCCTCGTGTTCAGCGGCGCGATCATCCTCACGAACCTCGCCACCGACCTGATCTACGGCCATCTCGATCCCCGCGTGAGCACCTCATGAGACGCGTGAGCACCTCATGACGTCGGCAACCGTTCCCGGCCGCGGGTCGATCACCTGGACGCGCCGTCGGCGGGCCGCCGCCGCGGTGTGGAAGCAGTACTGGTCGAGCACCCAGGGGCGCGCGGGGCTCATCATCCTCATCCTGTTCTTCGGCGTCGCGCTCGCCGCCCCGTTGATCAGCCCGAGCTCGGGCCTCGACGTGACGCAGGCCGACGGCCCGATCCTGCATGCACCCACTGCCGGCTATCCGATGGGCACCGACGAGTTCGGCCGGAGCATCTGGACGCTGTTCATCTGGGGTTCACGCGTCAGTCTCGCGGTCGGGATCGCCGCGACGGTCGTCGCGGTGGGGATCGGCACCGTGGTCGGCGTGGTCGCCGGGTACGCCGGCGGTCGCACCGAGGGCGGCCTCATGCGGGTGACGGAGTGGTTCCTCGTGATCCCCTTCCTCCCGCTCGCGATCGTGCTCGCATCGGTGCTGTCGCGGTCCTTGTTCACCATCGTGCTCGTGATCGGGATCACGTCGTGGCCGGGCATCGCGCGATTGCTGCGGTCGCAGGTGATCTCGGTGAAGGAGCGGACGTTCGTCGAGCGGGCGCGTGCCCTCGGCGCCGGGAACAGCAGGATCATCGGCCGTCACATCCTGCCGAGCGTGATGCCGTTGATCTTCGCCAACCTCACGCTCACCGTTCCGATCGCGATCCTGTCGGAGAGCACCTTGGCGTTCCTGGGTCTCGGTGATCCACTGCGGGTCTCGTGGGGCCAGACCTTGCAGGC
Organism: Acidimicrobiia bacterium; assembly: GCA_038222385.1. Lineage (GTDB taxonomy): Bacteria > Actinomycetota > Acidimicrobiia > IMCC26256 > JANYLB01 > JANYLB01. The sequence goes on along the minus strand of JBBRHS010000032.1, from coordinate 2,610 downwards.
ATCGTTCGACGCGGGCGCGACGTCGCTCGGTGCGTGGTGGTACTACATCTTCCCGGGCTTCGGGATCATCTTCGTGGTGCTCGCGTTCACCATGTGCGGCCGCGCCCTCGAAGCCGTGCTCAACCCCCGGTTGCGTGACCGGTGAGCAAAGTGGAGGCGGCGGGCACGCGACGCGGAACGTCAACAGGTGAGCGATCGAGCCGCCGCAACGAAGCGACCCGACAAAGATGAGCGCAGTGGAGGCGGCGGGCACGCGTGGCGGCGTCGGACCGATCCTGTCGGTACGGGACCTGCACGTGAGCTACGAGACGCGAGAGGGTCCGGTGCCCGCGGTGCGAGGGATCAGCTTCGATCTCGGGCCGGGAGAGACGCTCGGAATCGCCGGGGAGTCCGGTTGTGGCAAGTCGTCGATGGCCGCGGCCGTGCTGCGCCTGCTCCCACCGGAAGCGGTCGTGAGTGGCGAGGTCCGCCTCGACGGCGAAGACGTGTTCGCGATGACCCCGGGTCGACTGCGCGCGGTGCGCTGGACCGAGGCCGCGATCATCTTCCAGGGTGCAATGCACGCGCTCAACCCGGTGTGGAAGGTGAAGCACCAGATCGGCGAGGCAATCGAGCTCCATGACCCGAAGGCCGCGGGGAAGACGCGCGCCCGGGTCGACGAGCTGCTCGAGCAGGTCGGGCTCCCCGCCCGCCGGGCCGAGGCCTATCCCCACCAGCTCTCGGGTGGGCAACGGCAACGGGTGATGATCGCGATGGCGCTCGCGTGCCGACCTCGGCTGCTCATCGCCGACGAACCGACCACCGCACTCGACGTGATGGTGCAGGCCCAGGTGCTCGCGCTACTCGCCGAGCTGCAGACCGACCTCGGCCTCGCAATGGTGTTCATCACCCACGATCTCTCGGTGCTCACGTCGTGCTGCCGCGAACTCGCGATCATGTATGCGGGACGCATCGTCGAGCGCGGACCGTCGCACCAGGTCTTCGTCGACCCGCGCCACCCCTACACCCGGGCGCTCGCAGCCGCGTTCCCGACCGTCGGTGATCCCCGGTTCCGCAAGGCCCCGCTCGGCCTGCCCGGCGATCCGCCCGATCCGCGCGCCCGACCTGACGGCTGTCCCTTCACCCCTCGGTGCCCCGACGCCCAATCGGAATGCAGCGCCGAGGAGCCGAACCTGCGCGTCGCCGGCCCGGGCCGCGAGGCTGCGTGCGTCCTGGTGGGGCGGACGCGATGAACCCGCCGCCCAGCCCGCTGCTCGAGCTGCACGACGTGCACGTGAGCTTCACCGCGGGGAAGCACGCGCGCTCGGGGTCCCCGATCGCGCGCGCTGTCGACGGTGTCGATCTCTCGGTCGACCGGGGTGAGATCGTGGCGCTCGTGGGTGAGTCGGGTTGCGGCAAGACCACGCTCGCACGGGCGATCCTCGGGCTCGAGCAACCGGGCCGGGGCCAGATCCGCTTCGACGGCGAGGCGCTCCCGAGATCGAGCAAGGGCCTGCGTGCGTACCGACGTCGTGCCCAGATGGTGTTCCAGGACCCGACGGGCGCGCTGAACCCGCGCCAGACGATCTACGAATCCGTCGCCGAGGGTCTGCGCATCCACAAGATCGATGGCGACGAAGAGGAGCTCGTCGCCGGCGCGTTGAGCCGGTCGGGGCTCCGACCCCCAGAGCAGTTCTTTCTGCGGTACCCGCACGAGATCTCGGGCGGGCAGCGGCAGCGGGTCGTGATCGCCGGCGCGATGGCGCTCGAACCCGCCCTCCTCGTCGCCGATGAGCCGGTCGCCAGCCTCGACGCTTCGGTCCGGGGCGAGATCATCCGCCTCATGCTCGGTCTCGTGGAGCAGACGAACATCGCGATGCTGGTGGTGACCCACGACCTGGGCCTGGCCTGGAACATCGCCGACCGGGTCGCGGTGATGTACCTGGGCCGGATCGTGGAGGTCGGACCGACCGAGCAGGTGCTCGACGCGCCGAAGCACCCCTACACCGAGGCGTTGCTGTCGGTCGTCCCCGAGACGAAGCGGATGGAGCAGCAGATCCTGCAGGGCGAGCCACCCGACCCGACCCGGGTCCCTGAAGGTTGCCGCTTCCATCCGCGCTGTCCCGCGTTCGCGAACGGCGAGGCCGCCCGGCTCGGCATCGCGGCGCGATGTGAGTCGGAAGATCCGCAACCGATCTCCGTCGGCCCGAACCACGCCGCCGCCTGCCACCGCAACACCGCGAGCGCAGCAGAGCCGCCGGGCACCGCACACGGGACGTGAGCGGTTGAGCGATCGAGGCGGCCCAGCCGGAGCGGACCATCAAGACGTGAGCGTTCCCGAGGAGATCCTCGATGCGTTCGATGAACGGGCGTATCGGTTGCGGATGGGGTTGCGACCACTGGAACTCGACGACTGGATCCTGATCGACGAGTGGTTCGACGCCGAGCGCGCCGAGACGTACCGGCTGCTCGAGACGCGCCACGACGACGTGGTCGCGCACCTTCCGGGCACCGAAGCTGCTGGAGCGGAGATACTCGACGCGCTCGCGTCGCACCTCGCACACCACTTCCCCGACCGGTTCTCGCGCAACGGGTCCCGCATCGACGACTTCGGCGCCGAGACCTCGTGGG
>JBBRHS010000031.1:0-14792 GCA_038222385.1 Acidimicrobiia bacterium | reverse complement strand
GGAGGGCGACGCGGCGAGGGCGATGGTCGTCGACGCGATCGGCGATCTCAACGACCGGGTCGACATCTGGTCGAACGCCGACCCCTCGACGAAGAGCGACATCGACACCCCGCTGTGGGACGCGAGGTCTCGGGTCACCGGCCGGCTGTGCGAAGGGTCGGCGCTGGTGCCGTTCATGATGGTGGGAGGCACCGACAACCGGTACTTCCGGCGGGCCGGCTCGGTCGGCTACGGCTTCGGGTTGTTCAGCGAGAAGCTGAAGTTCGAGGACTACGCCTCGATGTTCCACGGCAACGACGAACGCGTCGACCAGGACTCGCTGCGCCTGTCGACCGAGCTCTGGGTCGCGCTCGCCCACGAGTTCCTGGAGTAGCCGGCATCCTGATTGTCGAATCCGCTGCGCCGGCTCGATCGCTCACCAGTTCCCGGCCCGTGGAGTGTGTCCGCCGGCTCCGCTTCTTCTCCTACTCGTCTCGTTGGTCGCGGAGGTAGCGCTCCAGCTCTTCGGCGAGATCGTCGCCCGACGGGAGGTCACCGAGGCCGGGCTCCCGGATCTCGGTGTCGAAGCGACTCTCCAGTTCTGCGACGTACGCAGCCGTGTCGGCGTCACCCACCACTGCGGTACTCACCCGGTTGCGCCAGCCTTCCGCCGCGAGATCGAGCTCGGTCAGGTCGAGTTCGAGGCCGGTGAGCAGCGCGAGGCGCGCCACGAGCTCACGACTGGCCACAGGATCGGGTGCCGACGCGACGTAGTGCGGCACCGGGGCCCACAACGATGCCGACACGAGATCGGCGTCCCGGCAGGCTTCGTGGAGCACCCCGACGATGCCGGTCTGGCCTTCGTAGCGCGACCGTTCGAGCCCGAGCCGCTCGATCAGCGCGGGATCGGTGGCAGTACCGGTGATCACCGGGGTCCGAGTGTGGGGAACGTCGGCAAGGAGCGCGCCGAGTGTCACCACGAGCTCGCATCCAGCAGCTCGCGCGACGGTGACGACGGTGTCGCAGAAGCCCTTCCACCCGAAGTTGGGCTCCACCCCGCGCAGGATGATCAGGTCGTGGGGCGAGTCCGTGGTCGTGACCGCGGAGAAGAGGTTCTGGGGCCAGGTGATCGATTCGGTGACGCCGTCGCGCACCGTCACCTGGGGCCGGGTCGTCTGGAAGTCGTAGTGCCGCTCGGGATCGATCCGCGCGAACACCTCACCGCCGAGGTTCGCGGCGAGCCACTCGACCGCATCCGATGCCGAGTTCGCGGCGTCGTTCCAACCGGTGAATCCCGCCACGAGCACGGGTCGGCGCAACTCGGGGTGATCGTCCCAGATCGGTTCGGTGCTCACGACCCCGCGATGGTACGGCCCTCGGGGTCAGCCGCGCAGCGCAGGGATCGACGAGCGGTCGGCTTCGGCGAGCGCGCCCTCGACCAGACCGGTGACGAGTCCGTCGGACTCGTTGAAGCCCTCGCCGAGTGTCTTGCCCATGCGGATCCGGGCATTGATGCCCTCGACGATGATGGCGAGCTTGTACGACGCGAACACGAGGTACCAGTCGAGGTGGTCGACGTCGCGGCCAGTCCGCTCGGCGTAGCGGGCGACGACCTCCTCGCGTGACAGGAAGCCGGGGCGCGTCCCGATCGGCTCTCCTGTCGCGACGTTCTGCGCGGTCGGACTGCCCCAGTAGAGGAGGAAAAGTCCGAGGTCGGCGAGCGGATCGCCGAGCGTCGACATCTCCCAGTCGAGCACGGCCACGACCCTGCCGAGGTCGTCGGGTGCGAGCATCGTGTTGTCGAGGCGATAGTCGCCGTGCACGATCGACGGTGGGCCCGATTCGGGCAGCGCCGCGCGGAGGCGGCGGCCCAATTCGTCGACCGCAGGCTGCTCGCGGGTCTTGGACCGCTCCCACTGCTCTCCCCAGCGTCGGACCTGCCGCTCGAGGAACCCCACCGGGCGGCCGAACTCGCCGAGTCCGACCGCTTCGAAGTCGACCGTGTGGATCCGTGCGAGCACGTCGACGAGCTCTTCGGAACACGCCCGCGCACTCTCGGGAGTGAGCTGCGCGAGGCCGGCGCTGTCGCGCAGGATCACGCCGTCGACGCGTTCCATCACGTAGAACGGCGCTCCGTTCACCTCCAGGTCTTCGCACAACGCGAACACCTGCGGAACCGGCACGTCGGTGGGTGCGAGCGCGTGGAGGACCCGGAACTCGCGGCCCATGTCGTGGGCCGTGGGCAGCACGTGACCGAGTGGCGGTCGACGCAGGACCCACTGGTGCTCACCGTCGGTCACGCCGTAGGTCAGATTGGAGCGCCCGCCCGCGATCAGTTCCGCGCGGAGGGGTCGATCGGTTGCGCCGGGGACGTGCTGCGCGAAGTACGGGCGCAGCTTGTCGAGATCGATGCCGTCGAGTTCGTCGGCCATGGCTCCCCCTGATGGTCGAATCCGCTGCGCCGGCTCGACCGCTCACCTGTGCCAACGCCCGCGTCGCGTGTCCGCCGGCTCCGCTTCTTCTCTTGCGGACGGAGACTAACTGGGGACGAACCGGCTTCGTCAGGCGACGCGAGGAGCGCGGGGCTCGACGGGACGCCCGTTGCCTTTCGGGTAGCGGGCCACCCGACCCACCGGCATGTCGACCCGGAATCCAGCGGCCGCGCGGTCTTCTTCCGACTCGCCGCCCCAGAAGCCGTACTCGCGTTGTTCCCGCGCCCAGTTGCGGCAGGGCTCGAGCACCACGCAGCCCATGCAGATGGAACGGGCCTTGGCTTCGCGCAGCGTGCGGGCTTCGGGGCGTTCGCCGGGGGGCGCGAAGTACAGCGCTGTCTCGCCCTCGCAGGCGGCGTCGACGGTCCAGGCCAGGGGCCCGGTGAACACGAGATTCGAGATCGTCTCTGCGGCCATGACAGCCTCCAGGAAGGCGGGGATCTGTGGGAGGAGATCGGGGAGCCGGTGGGGGGATACCGACTCCCCGATTCCTGCAACCTCGACTATCGAACACCCTGGCGCTGAATCTGTCCAACAGTTCATATTGATGGATTGCATCTCTATGAGAGATACTAGTCGGGATGGACCTACGCCACCTCGACACCCTGGTCGCGATCGACGAAGAAGGCTCGTTCACGGCCGCGGCCGATCGACTGAGCACCGTGCAGTCGAACGTGTCGGAGCAGGTGCGCCAGCTCGAGGAGGAGCTCGGAGTCGAGCTCCTGACCCGTACCCGCAGGGGTGCCCGACCGACCGAGTGCGGTCAGGCGGTGATCGAACGGGCCCGAAGAATCCATCGGGAGCTCGACGCGCTGCGCGACGACCTCTCGATGCTCCAGGGCCTTCAGCGAGGCACGGCGACGCTCGGCACGGTGGGGACTGCGAGTCGGTGGATCGCGCCGGCGCTCGTCGCCGACCTCCGTACCCGCGCGCCGGGCATCCGGCTGCGGATCACGGAAGGCGCGTCGGAACGACTCGCGGCCGAGGTCCTCGCGCACGAGCTCGCGCAAGCGGTGGTCACCGAGCCCATCCTCGACCGGCATCTCGTCATCGAACACCTCCTCGAGGAGTCGCTCGTGGGACTCGCGCCCTGGGGGACGCCGCTCCCCCCGCCGCCGGTTCCGCTCGCGGCACTGGCCGAGCTGCCCCTCGTGCTGCCGCCCGAGAACAACCCGCTCCGGCTCGAGATCGAAGCGGCCGCGCGCGCCGCAGGCGTCGTGCTGGAAGTGCCGGTCGAAGTGGAGGGCGTGCGGCTCATCGCCGATCTGGTCGCCGCGCACGGCGGGGTGTCGGTGCTCCCCGAGACCGCGATCCCTCCCGAGCTCGCCGGACTGCGGACCTTCCCGATCGCCGATATGCCCCCGCGCCGCCTTGCGCTCGTCACCGCGCGCGACGCGCACCTCTCACTCGCGGACCGTGCGGTGCGCGAGAGCATCTTGCGTCTCGTCGCCGACCGGAAGGCCTGAGGTCGAGGATGGCGCGTCAGGCCGGGACGGGTTCGACGGTCTCGGCGGGAGGATCACCACCGGGCCCCGTCCGGACCGGGTGAACGCCCAACCACCGGCGTAGCCGATCCCGAAGATCGCGAAGCCACCCACCGCGTCGAGGAAGAAGTGGTTCCCGGTGAGCACGATCGCGGTGACGGTGAGCACCGGGTACAGCCCGGCGAGGATCTTCGCCCAACGATGCTTCAGTCGCGGCACCAGCGCGCAGGCGCAGAACAACGCCCACGCGCAGTGCACGCTCGGCATCGCCGCGAACTGGTTGGAGATCTTGCTCATCTCCTTGGAGTTGAACGACCACAGCGTCGGGTACTTGGCGAGCGTGTCGACGAACCCGTAGCTCTCGGGCAGGAGGCGCGGCGGCATCAGCGGCCAGGTGTAGAAGCCGATCAGGGCGATCGCAGTCGTGATCCCGAGGGTGTTCCGCCAGCGCGGGTAGTCGTTCGGCCACGACCGGAACAGGTAGATGCCCACTCCGATCGTGACCACGAAGTGCAGCGATCCGTACACGTAGTTCATCGCGATCACGAGCGGTCGGAAGTTGAGAGCCCACTCCTGCAACAGCTGTTCGTGGTTGATCCCGAGTTGTTGCTGCCAGTGGATGAGATTTCGCGCGTGACTGAACGCGAGCGTCGGGTCCTCGTTCACCTTGTTCCGCACCGCGGAGTAGACGACGTAGAACGCGAGGATCGCGAGCAGCTCGGCCCACCAGTAGATGAAGTGGCCATCGCGCAGGCGCTTCCCGCCCGGGAGCCGGATACGCGTCGAAGGGCTCGCGCCGACCTGTGTGGTCATCGCACGATCATTGCTCGCTCGAAGTGGGCTGCGGGGCCCGTCGATTTCCGACGGCGAAGGCGGGTGCTCCGGCGAGGCTCACGACCAGCATGATGAAGTACCAGAGCAGGCCGATACCAACCGCCTTCCCGGTCGTCACGCCGAGCGGGGTCAGGAGCAGGGTGAGCATCCCCTCGCGTACGCCGAATCCTCCCACCGAGATGGGGATCACCTGAGCCATTGCGACCGCCGGGATGAATGCGATGATCGCCGCGTTGGGCACCGAGACCCCGAGGGCGCGGGTCGCGAACCAGACGGTGAGGACGGTCGACGCCTGGTAGAGCAGCGCGGTTCCCAGCACCGCGCCCACGAGCCGAGGCCGATGCCGAAGGCTCCGGACGCCGATGTGCACGGCACCCATGAACCGCATCCAGTTCTCGTGGTCCTTGAAGCGCCCGGCGAGGCGTGGGCTCCCGGCGAGGACGAGGATGACGACGAGTGCGGCCAAGGTCCCCGCGGAGATCGCCAGTGCGATCCACGCGTGGTCGACCTCGATGAGCGACGGATCGAGCGCGAAGCCGATGAGACAGATCAGTGGGAGGGCGACGAAGCCGGTCAGTCGTTCGAGCGCCACCGACGCGAATGCGGTGCTGCTCGACCCGGTCGTCTTGGCGCCCCGGCTGACGCGCAAGACATCACCACCGATCGTCGACGGCAGCACGTTGCCCACGAACTGCCCGGCGAGGTAGTGGGAGAGGAGGATCCGGAGCCGGACGGGAACGTCGAAGACGACGAGCACACACTGCCAACGCCACGCCGAGAGCCCGATCCCCACGAGAGCGGTGGCGACGGCGGCGACGAGCCACGCCACGGTCGAGAGATGCCGTTGGCGCGGCAACATCGCGTCGAAGTCCATCTTCGACACGAGCACCGCGAGGAGGGCGAGGCTGACCCCGATGCGCAACGCCAGGAGCCATCGCCGTCGGGATCCACCGGGGGCGGCATCCTGCGCCGTCTCGGTTGCCGCCATCCGGTCAGCCTACGGGCCCGTCGTGGTGCCTGTTGGCCCCCGTGCCTCCGGATCGGACACGATGGTTGCGACACCAACTCTCTGCAGCTGGGAGCAAGCGTGCGGGTCACGACCGACGATGGGGTGGGTCTCGAGGTCCGGGTCGAGGGCGACGGGCCTGGATTGATGCTGGTCCACGGATTCGGTGGCGCCAAGGAAGACTTCGCCGATCACGTCGCCGCGCTCGCTCGTCGGGCCCGGGTCGTGACGTTCGACCATCGTGGACACGGCGCGAGTGACGCCCCCGACTCCGTCGACGCGTACTCGCTCGACCGCCTCGCCGCCGACGTGCTCGACGTCGCCGACGCGTGCGGCCTCGACCGGCTCCGTCTGCTCGGGCACTCGATGGGAGGGATGACGGTGCGCCGGGCGGTGCTCGGTGCACCGGAACGCATCGAGGCGCTGGTGTTGATGGACACGTCGCCGGGCCCGGTGTCCGGGATCGACCCTGACCTCATCGACGGGGCTGCCGAGTACGGCCTCGCCGAGGGCAAGGCCGCGCTGAAGGAGCTCCTCGACTCCGCTCCGGTCCTCGACACGCCGGCCTACCAAACGCTCCTCGAGGGCCGCGCGGGGTATCGCGAGTTCCAGGACGCGAAGTGGGAAGCGCTGTCGGTCGTCATGTGGTGCGCGATGGCGCGTGACATGGCCCACCAACCGCAACAGCTCGACGAGCTGACCACCGTCGCGTGCCCGACGCTCGTGATCGTCGGCGATCAGGACACGCCGTTCCTCTCCGACTCTCGGCGCATGGCCGAGACCATCCCCGACGCCACGTTGGCGGTGATCCCCGACGCCGGACATTCACCGCAGTTCGAGAACCCCGACTCGTGGTTCCGGGCTCTCGGCGGCTTCCTCGACCACGTCGATGCGGCCGAAGCGGTCGCCTGATCTCTGGGCGACTCTCGCTGCGCCTGCTCGATCGCTCACCCGCTCGACGCCCGCGGTCGGTGCCCGCAGGCTCCGCTTCGTCTCCTGATCTCTGGTCGACTCTCGCTGCGCCTGCTCATCTCTGGTCGACTCCCGCTCCGCCTGCTCATCTCTGGTCGTCCAGCGGTCAGGGGAAGAGGCAGGTGCGCCACTTGCCGTTCACCTTGTGGGCCTCGGCTTCGAGTCGGTCGGTGGTCCCGCCGGCGAACTCGACGTCGTAGCGGACCTCGGCGTCGCTGCCGTCGACGCTGCTGTAGTTCACGTCGTAGCTCACGAGCGCGCCTTCGGCATCGACGGTGTTGAGGAAGACCTGCTCGTACTGGTCGAGCGTGTAGCGCTCCCGGTCGGCCGCGCACGAGAGGCGGTACGCGGCGGCGTAGTTCTCGGCCTTGATCTGGGCGAGCACTGCGTTCGTCGAGTCGATGGGTCCGGCGAGGGTCCGGACGAACAGCACGACGGCGACGACGACGAGCGCGGCGATCAGCACCAGGACCCCGATCAGGATCCAGAGCCAGGTCAGCTTGCGCTTCGGCGGTGGGGCCGGGGGGACCCACGGGTCAGGCGCCGTGACGGTGGATGCGACCGCTCCGGTCGTGGCCGCCGACCAGGTCGCTCCGGGCGCTGATGCCGCGGGAGTCGCGTCGGTCGGAGCAGCGTCGACCGGAGGAATCGAGTCGGTCGGGGGAGCGTCGACCGGGGGGAGCAGGGGTCCCGAATCGTCTGGTGGTTCGGCCGTGCTCACCCGCTCGACGCTAGCTGCCGGTGGCCTTCTCCAGGAAGCGCTCACGTTCGACGACGACCCGGGTGATGCGCCCGGCGGCGACGAGACCGTTGCTGTCGCTCACGGAGATGCGGAACGTGAGCCGGCGACCCTCGATGGCTTCGAGGAGCGCTTCGGCGCGGACCGTCGCCCCGACCGGCGTGGGCGCGAGATGGTCGAGCTGGACGCGGTGGCCGACCGTCGTCGTCCCGGGGGCCAGCCGATCGGCGATCGCCGCGACCGATGCCTCCTCGGCGATCCGTACGATGGCGGGGGTCGCGAGCACGGGAACGTCGCCGCTGCGGAGCGCGATCGCGGTGTCGGCCGAAGAGACCGTCATCTCGATGGCGGCGGAACAGCCCGGCGCGAGGGGGAGCGGCGGGGAGGCGGCGGGCATCGACCTACGATACGCAGCCCCGTGTCCATCGGGCACCTCGGGTCACAACGGCACTGCCCCGGGGCACTGATCCGGGACCATCCGTCGCTCCGAATCCCTTGGTGAGCGGAGCGGACTCGAACCACGACGACCCTCCATGGAGGTCCGGTGACACAACTGGTCGACGAGACAGTCCTCGATCGCACGCTGCACACCGCGCTGCGGACCGGAGGCGACTTCGCCGAGGTCTTCGTCGAGGACCGGCGCACCACCGCCGCCCGACTCGATGACCGCCGGGTCGAGGAGATGGTGTCGGGGCGGGAGCGCGGGGCCGGCATCCGCGTGGTGCGCGGCGCCACGACCGGCTTCGCCCATACGGCCGACCTCAGCGAAGACGGCCTCCGCGAAGCGGCCGAGGCGGCGGCCGCGGCCGCACGGGGCGATGCGGGCCCCACGAACGTGGTCGGGCTGACCCGCCAGGATGCGCCGCGTCCGCACGAGGTCGCGGTGCTCCCCGAATCCGTCGAGAAGGCGCGCAAGGCCGAGCTGCTCGCCCGCGCCGATGACGCAGCCCGTTCCGAGAGCGACACGATCCGTCAGGTGAGCGCGTCGTACGCCGATGCGCGGCGCCGGATCCTCGTGGCCAACTCCGACGGTCTGCTCGCCGAAGACGACCAGGTGCGCACCCGGTTCTTCGTGAACTGCGTCGCGGTGGCCGACACCGGGATGCAGACCGGAACCGAGGCCCCCGGACGTTCGGTGGGCTTCGAGCTGTTCGACGAGATCGCGCCGGAAGAGGTGGCGCGGATCGCAGCGCAGCGGGCGCTGACCGCGGCCCGGGCGCGGCCCGCACCGTCGGGGAAGCTCCCGGTGGTGCTCAAGCGCGGTGCCGGTGGCGTGTTGTTCCACGAGGCGTGCGGCCACGGACTCGAAGCCGATCTCGTCGGACGTGATGCCTCCGTGTTCGGCGGTCAGGTCGGCGAGATGGTGGCGTCGCCCCTCGTGACCGTCGTCGACGACGGTACCTACGCGCGGGAGTGGGGCACCTACGCGATCGACGACGAAGGCACGCCCGCGCAGCGCAACGTGCTCATCGAGAACGGGGTGCTCACCGACTACATGTGGGATCTCCAGCGGGCCCGCAAGGAGGGTCGCCGATCGAGCGGGAACGGTCGTCGCGAGACCTACCAGCACCTCCCGATGGTGCGGATGACCAACACCTACCTGCTCGCGGGCGAGGAAGATCCCGACGAGATCATCTCGCAGACCCCCTACGGCCTCTACTGCGTCGCGCTCGGCGGTGGCCAGGTGAACACGGCGACGGGCGACTTCGTGTTCGGCATCACCGAGGCGTACATGATCGAGAACGGTGAGATCACGGAGCCGGTGCGGGCTGCGCAACTCATCGGCAACGGCCCCGAGGCACTGCGCGGGGTCGACGCGGTCGGATCCGACTTCGACACCTGGGCCGGTACGTGCGGGAAAGACGGCCAGGGCGTGCCGGTCTCGTCGGGCCAGCCGACGCTTCGGGTCGCGGAGCTGACCGTGGGCGGGACCGCGGGTGCCTGAGCCGACCACCGGACACGCGGATCTGTTGGCGGTCGCTCGAGAGGTCGCCACCGCCGCTCGACCCGGCGAACAGATCGAGGCGTACGCGCTGCGTTCGCACGACACCGAGATCAAGGTGTTCGGCGGCGACGTCGAGTCGCTGTCGGTCGCGGGGATCGACGGCGTCGGCGTGCGGGTGGTCGTCGACCACTGCACCGGCTACGCCTGGGCGGGATCGCTCGCGCCCGAGGTGGTGGCCGACACACTGGCCGAAGCTCGCGACAACGCGGCCTTCGGTGCACCCGACGAGCACGCCGGGATCGCCTCGCCGGCCGACTTCGCCGGCATCGAGGCGCCGGCCGTCGACCTCTGGCGCGACGAACTGCTCGCGGTCCCTGTCTCCGAGAAGGTCGCGCTCGCGCTGGAGGTCGAACGGGCGACGCTCGCGGCTGACCCGCGGGTACGTGGCGTCGAATCGGCCGACTACGGCGACGCCGCGATCGAAGCCGCCGTCGCGAACTCCCTCGGGGTGGAGGCGACCAGCCGCCGGTGTGTCGCGTCGGTGGCCGCGTCGGCGATGGCAGGTGACCGTGACGACACCCAGACCGGCAGCGGGTTCTCGGTCGGTCGCACCCCCGGCGAGCTCGACGTCGACCAGGCCGCCCGGGATGCGGCGCTGCGTTCCACCCGCATGCTCGGCGCCACCCAGCCGGCGTCGCGTCGCGTCCGCGTGATCCTCGACCCGCTCGTGAGCCGTTCCATCCTCGGGCTCATCGGCTCCGCGTTGAACGGCGAGGCGATCGCGAAGGGCCGGTCGATGTTCCTCGGACGTGAGGGTGAGCAGGTCGGCGCACCCGCGGTGAACCTGATCGACGATCCGACGAATCCGGAGGCCTTCGGGGCCGCGACCCACGATGCCGAAGGGGTTCCCGTTCGCCGCAACGCCCTCATCGTCGACGGGGTGCTCCGTGGGTTTTTGCAGAACGTGTACTCCGGCCGTCGCTGCGGCGTGGCAACGACCGGCTCCGCGGTGCGGGGTGGCTTCAAGTCGGCTCCCGGTGTCGGCGCCCGTGCGTTGCACCTCGCACCCGGCACCCGGTCGCTCGACGAGATCGTCGCCGCGACGCCCGATGCGCTGTTCGTGCAATCGGTGAGCGGCCTGCACTCCGGAACGAACCCGGTGAGCGGCGACTTCTCGGTCGGCGCCGAGGGGTTGGTGGTGCGCGACGGCGCCTTCGCCGAGCCGGTGCGTGAGATCACGATCGCTGCGACGCTCCAGCGGATCCTCCTCGACGTCGCCGAGATCGGTGGCGACCTCACGTGGCTGCCCGGTTCGGCGGCCGGCCTCACGGTCGTGATCAGCGAGATGCAGATGAGCGGGAGCTGAGGCCGGCGCTAGTCATCCCGCCCGACGGGAGAGGATCTCGTCGAGCTCGGCGAGCGCGACCCAGGGGTCGTCGCCGAAGTGCACGGTCTCCATGCCGAGGTCCCGAGCGGCACGGATGTTGTCGGCGTTGTCGTCGACGAACACCGACGCGGTGGCCGGGACCCGGAGCTGGTCGAGTGTGAGCAGGTAGATCGCGGGATCGGGTTTGCGCATCCCGACCGAGCTGGAGTCGACCACGATCTCGAAGAGGTCGTCGAGGGGGAAGGTCGCCTTCCAGTGGTCGCCGAACTCGGCGATGTTGTTCGTGAGCAGCGCGAGTTGGAAGCCCTCGACCTTGAGATCGCGGATGCGGTGCACGACGGGCCAATGGACTCCGATGGCGGTGGAGCCCATGAACCGCCCGTAGGCGTCGACGTCGAGTTCGACGCCGAGGACCTCGGGGGCGCGGGCCTGGAGTCCGCCGAAGTAGGTGCCGAAGTCGATCTCGCCGCGTTCGAGGCGGTGCCAGTCGTGGTCGGCGAGGGGATCGGGCCCGACGTTCGTCGGCGCACGGTCGTTCAAGTTGTCGGCGTTCAGCGTGTCGGCGACGGCGCGTCCCTCGACGCCCACGTAGTGGACCTCACCGAAGAGCAGGCGCAGCAACGAACCGGGCGGATATCCGCTCGCAGCCTCGAAGTCGCCGATGCCCCGGAACAGCGGGCTCGAGATCACCCCGCCGTAGTCGAAGATGATCGCTTCGATCGTGCCCGGCTCGCTCATCGAGAGGGGAGCGTACGGGTTCCGCGTGGCGGAGTCGGATCGTCGATCTCCTCCGGGGGGACGAGGGCCAACGCGAGCACTCCGTTGGCTGCCGCGTAGGCGAGCCGGGGGGCTTCGTCGACGTCGACCATCAGGGTCACGCCGGTGACCGCGGCGTCTCCGACAGCGCCCTCGCGGTCGAGCGCGAGGACGGGGACGGCCTCGGCGACGGTGAGCGTCGGGTCGGTGTCGGCCGACACCTGGCCGGGATCGAAGGTGACGTAGATGTCGACGTGGTCACCGGCCCGCAGCCGGGGCGTGTCGGCCACGGCGATCCGCATGGCCCGCCGGCCGGGCGCGACCACGCCGTCGTGTCCGTCGCGACCCTTGGCCGCGAGGTGTCGGGTGGTGACAGCCTGACCACGGAGCACCGGGACGACCACCACGCGCCCGTCGACCGTTCCCGGGTCGACGGCGCCGGGAGGTCGGGCGCCACCACGGGCGCGGACCATCGAGAGGTCGACAGTGGTGACGACCCGGCCGACGGGGAGGTCGCGGCGCGCCACGGTGAACGCAACGACCTGCCCGTATCGGGTGTCCTGTCGGCGGAGCGAAGCGAGCGTGCCGCCGACCCAGAGTGCGGTGACGACGGCGACGACGATCGCGGCACCCCAGAGCAGGGCGGCGCGGGGTGAACGACGGAGCACGGCAGATCCCCTTCGAGCGCGGGTGGTCAGCGGGAGAAGGGGAGGTGCGGGGGGAGTGCGAAAAGCCTACCGGGACGCGTTCCCGGACGAAAGGGCCGCCGACCGCTCATGTCGACTCGGTCTTCGCCGCCGGTGACTTCGTCTCGGACTTCTTCGCCGTGTCCGACTTCTTCGTGTCGGACGACGTGGCGGAGGAGTCGGTCTTCGACGACGAGTCCGACGACGAAGCGTCGGAGCTGGAATCCGACGACGTCGACTCGGAGTCCTTCTTGGCCGCCTTCACCGTCGACGACGATCGGTTGTCGGTCTTGTAGAAGCCGGAGCCCTTGAGGACGATCCCGACCGGCCCGAACACCTTGGTCAACTTGCCGCCGCAGCCCTTGTGCTTCTTGAGCGGCTCGTCGCTGAACGACTGGTAGAGGTCGAAGCGCTCACCGCATTTGGCACACGCGTACTCGTACGTCGGCATGACGGGATTCCTCGGGCGTGGGGTTAGCACTCGGGTAGGTCGAGTGCTAAGGATATCGCGACCGCCCCGGGTCGCGGCCAAGATGGAGCCGGATGTTCGCCGTCGCCGTGTTCCCGAACGTGTTGCTGCTGGTCCCGGCGTACCTGCTCGGGACCTTCCCCACCGCCGCGCTCGTCGCCCGGGCCGGGGGCCACGACGTGCTCACCGAGGGATCGGGCAACCCCGGCGCCTCGAACGTCACCCGGCTCATGGGGTGGAAGGCCGGCGCGGTGGTGATGGCCGGCGACTTCTTGAAGGGGACGATCGCCGCCGGGGTGGGTCTCGCGCTCGGAGGACGGCTCGGTGCGTACGCACTCGGGATCGCGGCGGTCCTCGGCCACATGTTCCCGGCAACCCGCCGGTTCAAGGGCGGCAAGGGCGTCGCGACGGCGAGTGGTGCGCTGGTCGTCTTGTTCCCCTGGATCGTCGCCGGTCTGGCGGTCGTGTGGTTCGTCGTCGCCCGGGTGCTCAAGCGGGCGTCGGTCGCGTCGATCGTCTGCACGGTGCTGTTCCTGGTCCTGGCCATCGTCGGGGGCTACGACTGGATCGAGATCGCCGTTCTCGCCGGCCTCGGGGTGGTGATCCTCGGCCGTCACACCGCGAACCTGCGACGGTTGGTACGGGGCGAGGAGCCGCAGCTCCCGACCCGACGCGAGGAGGATGCAGCATGAGTCGGCACCGCTCGTCGCCGGAGCTCAACCCCGTGGCCGGCCGAGCCGATGCACGCAGGAGTCGACCGACACCGAAGGACGAGGCGCGATGAGCAGCACCGACAGGGTCCGCAAGGCCGTGATCCCCGCGGCCGGGCTGGGAACCCGGTTCCTCCCGGCGACCAAGAGCCAGCCGAAGGAAATGCTGCCCGTCGTCGACAAGCCGGCGATCCAATACGTGGTGGAAGAAGCCGTGCGGGCCGGCCTCACCGACATCCTCGTGATCACCGGCCGGGGCAAGCGCGCGATCGAAGACCACTTCGACCGCAACTTCGAGCTCGAGTTCTACCTGGAGCAGAAGGGCAAGCACGACCTGTTGAAGGAGGTCCAGGAGACCTCCGAGCTCGGCAACATCCACTTCATCCGCCAGCGCGATCCGCTCGGTCTCGGCCACGCAGTCGCGGCGGCGAAGGAACACGTGGGTGACGAGCCGTTCGCGGTGTTGCTCGGCGACGACATCATGGTCGACGACTCCAGGCTGCTCCGTTCGATGCTCGATCTGCACGAGCGCTACGGACGATCGGTGCTCGCGCTCAAGGAGGTCGCACCCGACCGCATCTCCTCGTACGGGTGCGTCGAACCGGAGACGATCGACGGTGAGCTGGTCACGATCCGGTCCATCGTCGAGAAGCCGAAGCGCGAGGTCGCGCCATCGAACCTGGCCGTGATGGGGCGCTACGTGTTCACGCCCGAGATCTTCGGCGCGCTCGACCGCATCGAACCGGGGACGGGTGGCGAGCTGCAGCTCACCGACGCGATCGGCCTGCTGCTCGAGACCCAGACCGTCTACGGCCGGACGTTCGAGCACGGCCGCTTCGACATCGGCCAGAAGCTCGACTTCCTCTACGCCAACGTCGAGCTCGCCCTCGACCGCCCGGACCTCGGCCCCGAGTTCGCCGCGTTTCTCGTCGACCTCATGCAGCGCCGCGGCCTTACTTGATGGTCGAATCCGCTGCGCCGGCTCGACCGCTCACCTGTGCCACAGCCCGCGTCGCGTGTCCGCCGGCTCCGCTCCTTCTCCTGGCCTGACGGCGCCGACTCCGTCGTAGTCTCGGTGGATGCGTCCACTCGCCGAGGTCCAGGCCGAGATCCTCGCGGCAGTCCCGCGCCTCGACCCGACCCGGGTGCCCCTCGGCGAGGCGCTCGGGGTGGTGCTGAGCGAGGCGATCGTCGCCGGCGAATCGGTCCCACCCTTCGCGAACACGGCGATGGACGGGTATGCCGTTCGAGCGGCAGACACCGCGGCGGCGTCGGAGACCGCGCCCGTTCGCCTGTCGGTCGTCGGGGAGCTCCCGGCCGGCCGCGCGCCGAC
>JBBRHS010000030.1:0-14901 GCA_038222385.1 Acidimicrobiia bacterium | reverse complement strand
TGCTCGTTGAACACTATCTCGCCTCCGACCAGCCCCGGGGTTTAGCGGCCGGGTGTCACCTGGCCGTGGGGTCGCTCCTGGATGAGCATTTCCGCGCCGCGCGGGGGCGGGTCGTGCACGAAGGTGAACGACGTCACCAGGAGACCATCGCGCAGGAGGTCGGGCGGGCGGCCGATGGTCACGGTTGCCGACGGCGCGTCGATGTCGACGACGAAGCGTCGTTCACCGGCCGCGATACCGAGGCCGCGCCGCTGGCCGATCGTGAAGCGCGCGATGCCGTCGTGGGACCCGACGACGGCACCTGAGGTGTCGTGGATCTCACCGGCCCGGGCGGGCACCCGAGCGTCGAGGAACTGCTCGCGTCCACCCCGGGTGATGAAGCAGACGTCTTGACTGTCGGGTTTCGTCGCCGTGCGCAGGCCGAGCCGCGCTGCGTGCGCGCGCACGTCGGATTTCGTGATCTCGCCGACCGGGAACTGCAGCCGCTCGAGCTGCGGGCCGGTGAGCATCGCGAGCACATACGACTGGTCCTTGGCCGAGTCGACCGCACGCTGGAGCTGCGCACGACCGCGTTCATCGCGCACGCGCCGGGCGTGGTGGCCGGTCGCGAGCGAATCGCACCCGAGCGCGTCGGCCCGGTCGAGGAGCAGGCCGAACTTGATGTGGCGGTTGCACTCGACGCAGGGATTCGGTGTGCTCCCGCTCGAGTACGCGTCGACGTAGGGATCGACCACGTGCTCGTCGAACGCAACGGAGTAGTCGAACACGTAGTGCGGGATGTCGAGCTGCGCTGCCACCCGACGAGCGTCTTCGACGTCGGACACGCTGCAGCAGCCGGAGTCGGACTCGCCACCCCAGAGCTTGAGCGTCACACCGAGCACCTCGTGGCCGGCGTCCACGAGCAACGCAGCAGCCACCGACGAATCCACGCCACCGCTCATCGCGACGAGTACGCGCTGCGATGTCATCGCGACACACCGACCGCGCCGCGCAGCTGGGCCACAGCCGTCGGTAGCACGTCGAGCACCCGGTCGACATCGGCAGGAGACGAAGCGAATCCGAGTGAGAAGCGGATCGACGCGAGCGCATCGGCGCGGTCGAGTCCCATCGCGGCCAGCACATGCGACGGTTCGGTGGCACCCGAGGAGCATGAAGAGCCCGCCGCGGCACACACACCTTCGCGGTCGAGGAGCACGAGCAACGCTTCCGCTTCGATGCCCGGGATCCCGACGTGCACGTTGCCGGCGATCTTCGCTTCGGAGTCGCCATTGCACCAGAGACCTGGGATCGTCTCGAGGCCGGCGACCAGCCGGTCCCGCAGCTCGGCGACGCGCGCCCCGGTTTCAGAACGCGTCGCGACGGTGGCACGCAGCGCGGCAGCGAACCCCACCGCGCCGGCGACGTTGCTGGTGCCCGACCGCAGTCCCCGTTCCTGCCCGCCACCCTCGATGAGCGGTACGAGTCCGACGTCGCCCCGGACCACGAGCGCGCCCGTTCCCTTCGGACCGCCGAGCTTGTGCGCCGACACCGAGATGAGATCGACGTCGGCTGCCAGCACCGCGACATCGACCCACGCGGCCGCCTGCACCGCGTCGGTGTGCACCACCGCGTGCGGCGACCGGGCCCGGACGCTGCGCACGACGTCGGACAGCGGCTGGATGGTGCCGACCTCGTTGTTCACGAGCATGACCGAGACCACCACCGTGTGCTCGTCGACGAGCGCGGCGAGCGCGTCGAGATCCACGATCCCGCCCGCCGTGACCGGTGCCACGTCGATCCGGAACCCCTCGCGCCCGAGCCGGTCGGCGGCGGCGAGCACCGCCTTGTGCTCGAACGCGGCGACCACGACCCCGTCGCCGTGGCCACGTTCGCGAGCCGCGCGGGCAGCACCCTCCACCGCGAGGTTGTCGGCCTCGGTCCCGCCGGCAGTGAAGACGACCTCGCCCGGCTCGGCACCGAGATCGGCGGCCACGGATTCGCGCGCCGACTCCAGCGCGGTCTTCGCGGCCCGGGCGACGGCATGGCCACCCGAAGGGTTGCCGAACGTCTCGGCGAAGAACGGGAGCATCGCGGCCAGCGCTTCCGGCCGCACCGGCGTGCTCGCGGCGTGGTCGAGGTAGGCCGTCGGGGGCGCCGGTTCCATGCCCCGAGTGTACGAGCCACCCCGTGGTCTTCTTTCGCACGCGATTCCCTGGTGACGCCGGTCACCCCGAGGAATAACTGTCCCACCCTCCGGCGATACTCATGACATGAGGAATCAGCTGCGTCTGCTCCCCAACGAGACGATCGCACCGGCCGGTGAGCTCCCCGATGTGCGACCCGGATCCGACTCCGCCGATGCGCCGCGCCGGAGGCGTCGCCAGGGTCCGTCGGATCGCGCCGGACGCATCGACACCCGCACCCGACGGGCCGGTCGCCAGGGTGTCGCGGCAGCCCGCCGGGCGCTCCTCGCGGCCACGACCGAAGCCGGCCTCCCCCGCGCCGGCTGAGTCCCTCGCCAGACACACCGGTCGGAGGTCGCCCGGATAGCGTGACGGATCGTGCCCGAGCAACCGATCAGAGTCGTCCTCGCCGAAGACAGCTTCCTCGTGCGCGAATCCGTCGTCCGCCTACTCGCCACCGATCCCACGGTCGAGGTGATCGCCGCCTGTGCCGACCTCGACGAACTCCTCGCTGCGGTCGAAGCCGACCCGCCCGACGTCGTCCTCACCGACATCCGGATGCCTCCGACGGGAACCGACGAAGGAATCCGTGCCGCGCAGACCCTCCGCGAGACGCACCCCGGCATCGGGGTGGTGGTGCTCTCGCAGTTCATCGAGCCCGGATACGCACTCACCCTCCTCGAGCAGGGCTCGGGTGGGCGGGCCTACCTCCTCAAGGAACGCGTCTCCGACCTCGGCCAGCTCGTCGACGCGATCCGCAACGTCGCGGCGGGCGGCTCGGTGATCGACTCGAAGGTCGTCGACGCGCTCGTCGCGGCCCGGGCCACTCCGGCCGACGGCCCGCTCGATCGTTTGACCCCGCGGGAGCGTGAGACCCTCGGCGAGATGGCGCAGGGGAAGAACAACGCGGCGATCGCCGCATCTCTCGTGCTGTCGGAACGAGCGGTCGAGAAGCACATCAACGCGATCTTCTCGAAGCTGGGCCTCTCCGAGGAGCCCGACGTCCACCGCCGGGTCAAGGCCGTGCTGCTCTACCTGTCCCAGCAGCCCTAGCGGGAGGAGAAGGAGCGGAGCCGGCGGACGCACACACCCGTTGCATGAAACCGGTGATGATCGAGCCGGCGCAGCGGATTCGACCGTCGAGAGGTGTCAGCCGCCCGTCGATCCCTCGGCGGCCGGGATCTTGTAGGCGATGACCGGCTGGTCGCGACCCTTCACGGTCTGCGGCTCGAGCTCGGTGGCGTCGACCGAAGTGCTGAGCGCGGCCCACGTCGGCGCGCTCAGCACCGTCTCACCGGGGTCGGCCCACTGCTGGAGTCGTTGGCTGAGGTTCACGACATCACCCACGAGGGTGTACTCGAGGCGTTCGTCGGAACCGAGCAGCGCGGCAGCGACCTCCCCGGTCGAGAGCCCGATGCCGAGGCAGAACTTCGGGAGGTCCTCCGCCATCCAGCGCGCGTTCACCGCGGCCTGGGCCTCGTGCATCGCCTGCGCCGCGACCACGGCGAGGTCGGCGTGGTCGGCCTGCGGAGTGGGGGCGCCGAACACGGCCATCACCGCGTCGCCCACGAACTGCATCACGGTGCCGTCGACGCCGAGGATCGCCCGGTTCATCTCCGCCCGGTGCTCGTTGAGCTGACGGGCGAGCTCGCTCGGCTGCGCGTGCTCGGCGATCGTCGAGTAGCCGCGGATGTCGGACATGAGCACCGTCACCTCGAGGTTCTCGGTCTCGCCGATGTTGCGGCCCTCGGTTCGTAGCTTCTCCGCGATCCCTCCCGGGAGCAGGCGACTGAGGGTCTCACCCTGTTCCTCGCGGTCGATGATCGCCTGATGGAGCGACTGCAACCGCTGCAACGCGCCGTGCACACCCGCGCTCGCGGCCTCGGCGAGCTTCAGGAAGAGCTTCTGGATCGCCTCCGAGACCGACGCCGGCGTGGTGCGCTGCGCGGCGGCGATCGCCTTGATCGGCTTGCCCTCCGCGATGAGGCGCAGGAGTTGCTCTTCGCCGGGGCTGAGCCCACCTGCGTCGGTCACGGGATGCACGAGCGCGGCGACGATCGACGGGTCGAGCATCGAACCACCCGTCGCCACCTCCCGGACCGCCCGGGCGAGCTGGTCGCCCTCGGCGATCCGGTCCTTCAACAGGTAGGCGCATCCGGCGGCACCCTCGGCGAGCAGGGAGATCGCGTACTCGGGTTCGTCGTACTGGGAGAGGACCACGATGCCGGTGCCCGGGTGGCCCTTGCGGACCTCGAGCGCCCCGTCGATGCCCTCGCGCTGGAAGCTGGGCGGCATGCGGATGTCGGTGACGATCACATCGGGATTCGCCGCGTTCGCTCCGTCGACCAGCTCGTCGTAGTCGGCCCCGACCCCGACGATCTCGAGATCAGCTTCGAGGCCGAGCAGGGCGCGCACCCCTTCGCGGACGATGAGGTTGTCGTCGGCGAGGAACACGGTGATCGTCTCCGCAGGCACCCGGCCATTGTCGACCGATCACCCACCCGTCGAGCAAGTGTGAACCCCGGTGGGGGTCAGTGGTGCTGGCACCACCGCCGGAGGCGGGCCATCGCCCTCGCATCTCCCGGTCGGGATCCCTAGGGTTTCGGGAAACGAAGGGAACGAGTTGATGCGCATCGAATCGTCGGTCACGAGTTTGTCGTGGATCCCGTCGCAGGCGATCCAGGGTTCGATGAAGCTGCCGTTCACGATCGGCATGGCCAGCTACGACGACCCGCCTCCCGATGTGCTCGACGACCTGGCCGAGATGGCCGCCGCCGGTCGGTTCCGCTTCGCCAACGACCTGCGGGCCTGGATCGAGGTCGACGACGGACGGATCGTCGATTCCGGCTACGCCGGCCGCGGGCACATCGCCAAGACGACGATGAACCTGGCGGTCGCCGAGATCAGCCTCGAAGCCATGCCGTTCCCCGACCTGCAGAGCGAGCCGGAGGTCGGCGACGGCTGGGTGAAGTTCGTGCAGACCGCGGGCGGACGCACCGGGGCACCGGCGCCGCGCACGGTGAAGCACCCGCCGTTCGTCAAGATCGAGGCGCCGAGCGCGTGGACCACGCTCGCGCTCACCCTCCACGCCGTCGGTCGCGTCGAACACGAGCTCCTCGGAGCGAGCCCGTTCCCGAGGCACTGGATCTACGACGCCGACCGCACACTCGTCGCGAAGACCGGCCTGATCGAGTACAAGGACTGGTACCGCAAGGCGTTCGGCAAGCACTCGCCGTGGGGGAACCAGGATTCCCCCGCCTTCGCGACCGCGGTCGAGACCGCGCTCGAACGCGAGCTCTCGGTCACCATGATGCGACCGGGCGCGTCGCCGAAGCTGAAGAAGCTGGGTGCCGGCAAGACGCTCGTGGAGCAGGGGGACCCGGGCCGTGAACTGTTCCTCCTGCTCGACGGCGTGCTCGCGGTCGAGGTCGACGGCGAGGTCGTCGCCGAGCTCGGGCCGGGCGTGGTCCTGGGTGAGCGGGCCCTGTTGGAGGGCGGCAAGCGGACGTCGACGCTCCGGGCGGTCACGAAGTGCCGGGTCGCGGTGGCCGAGCCCGACGACATCGCACCCGAGGCGCTCCGGGAGCTCCGCGAGGGTCACCGCAAGGAGCACCAGGCCTGATCGGTGTCGGAAGGGGCTCAGGGAGGCCCCCCGACGTGCCGAAACGAGGGTGTGGACGACGACGCCAACGGCCCCCTCGCGGCCGGACCAGCTCTTGACGAACCCCGGTCCTCGTCGCCGTCCGACGGCTACGGCCACCGCATCTACCGCTCGGCCCTGACCCCGTGGATCGTGCTCGCCTTCGGCATCGCAATCTCGTTCGGCCTCTACGCGAACTCGTTGCGGTTGCGCGACCGGGAACTCGCGGCGGCGAACCAGGCCACGGTGCGCGACACGCGACGCGACGTCCGCGGACTCATCGGTGCATCGGCGGTCGAGGCGCGAGACGCGGCGCAGGTCGCTTTCACCGACGGAACCGTCGACGTGGCCGCGCTCCGGACGTTCGTCGACGGTCGACGGCTCGAGATCCACGCGTCCGGATCCACGGGGATCGCCGCGCTCGTGCCGCGGGGCGACGACGGCTTCTCGTACGCCTATGTCGAGTCGAGCGGGCTCAGCCTCACCGGTGAGGGATCCCGCGAGGCACTCGGGGTCGACCCGGGCGCGGTCGACGCGACCCGTGACTCGAACGAGGTCCGGCTCACCAACATCTTCCAGGGAACCGGCGAGGCAACCGGCGGCAACCGGCCCGAGATCCTCGCCGCGCTCGCCGGGTCGCGTACCCCGACCGGTGCGTTCGCGGGGTGGACAGCCGCGCTGATGAACCCCGACGTGCTCGCCTCGGAGGTGCTCGAGCGCGTCGGACGGCTGCACGGGCTGAGCATCTCGGAAGGTGGCTCCCGGGGCGCCCGCCTCGTGAACGCGACCGACGTCTACGGGGAGACGAAACCCGATGAGGTGGTGTCTCGGGCGACGACCGTCACCGTGCTCGGACAACCGCTGCGACTCGACCTGCGGATGACGCTCGCAACGGAGTCGGCCGCGCTGACCGGTGCGCGGAATTTGCTGCTCGGCTTCGGGATCTTCGTCACCTTCCTCCTGTTCGCGATCGCGCACCTCGGGCGGCGCAACGAACGGCGCGCGGCATCCATGGTTCGGGAGGCCACCCGTTCGCTCGCCGAGAGCGAGGAGCGGTTCCGGGCCCTCGTGAACGAGCAGAGCGACGTGATCCTCGTGATCGACCACGGCATCCAGATCCGCTGGGCGAACCCGACCGCCACCGTCGTGCTCGGATATCCACTCGACGAGTTCGTCGGCCGCAACGGTCTCGACCTCATCCACCCCGACGACCGGGCCAAGACCATCGAGACGTTCGCGGAGTTCCTCGACCCGGCCAACGAGAGCGGCCCGCTCGAGATCCGTGCGATCCACGCCGACGGCCACCTCGTGCCGATGGAGGTGGTCGGAACCGACCTCTCCGACCAGCCTGCCGTCGGCGGCATCGTCGTGAACCTCCGCGACCTCACCGAACGCCGCGCCGTCGAAGCGGAGCTGGCCGAGGCTCAGGCCCGGTTCCAGGTCGCGTTCGAGCACGCACCGATCGGCATCTCGATGTCCGGCGACGACGGCGCGATCATCCGGGTCAACACCGCGTTCGCCGAGATGCTGGGCCGGACCCCTGAGCAGCTCGCCGGCACGCCCATCGCCGACATCAGCCATCCCGACGACACCCTCGCCCACGCCGATCAGCTGCGCGAGCTCGCGGCCGGGCGACTGACGCGGTACCAGCACGAGAAGCGCTACTACCACGCCGACGGTCACATCGTGTGGGCCTCGGTGAGCGCAGCCGCGGTTCCCGACCCCGAGGGTGGCGTGCGGTACGTGATCTCCCAGATCGAAGACATCACGGAACGCAAGGCGATCACCGAGCGGATCGCGCACCAGGCCATCCACGACCCGATGACCGGGCTCCCGAACCGGGGGGTCTTCCTCGACCGCCTCCGCGTGGCTCTCGAACACGCGTCGTTGAAGGGCACCCGTGTCGGCGTGATCTTCTGCGACCTCGACCACTTCAAGTGGATCAACGACACCTACGGCCACGCCACCGGCGACCAGGTCCTCGCCGCGGTGGGCGACCGCCTTCGCAGCGCACTCCGGCCGTCGGACTCCGTGGCCCGCTTCGGTGGTGACGAGTTCACGATCCTCTGTGGCGACATCGTCGAGGAACGCACCCTGACGGCGGTAGCCGAACGGATCCACGAGGTGATCGCCGAGCCGTTCCAGCTGCCCGACGGCCCCGCCTACATCAGCCCGAGTCTCGGCGCCGCGATCTCGAACCCCGAGTGCAACACACCCGAAGACCTCCTGCGCGAGGCCGACACCGCGATGTACGCAGCCAAGAAGGCCGGCCGGTCGTGCACGGTCCTGTACGACGCGAGGGACCACACCAAGAGCACGGTCAGCAGCCTGCGAACGGGCAACGCGCTCCACCTCGCCCTCGACCGGGGCGAGTTCCGCGTCTTCTACCAGCCGCTCGTACAGGTCGCCGCCGGCGACGTGATCGGCGTCGAGGCACTCGTGCGCTGGGAACATCCCGAGCGGGGTCTCGTGGAGCCCAACGACTTCGTCCCCCTGGCCGAGGAGACCGGCCTCATCGTGCCGATCGGGCGGTGGGTGCTCGAAGCGGCGTGCCGGCAGGCGGTGCAGTGGCAGCAAGCCCTGCCGCCCGGACACCCGGGATTCTCGGTGAGCGTGAACCTCTCACCCCGTCAGCTCTCCGAGCCGTCCCTCGCGAACGACGTCGCCGACATCCTCGCCCGCACCGGCCTCGATCCCAACACCCTCTGGCTCGAGATCACCGAGACGACCCTCATGCACGACGCCGAGTCGGCCGTGAGCGCGCTGCGGGCGTTGCGGGCGCAGGGCCTGCACCTCGCCGTCGACGACTTCGGCACCGGCTACTCGTCGTTGCAGTACCTGAAGCGGTTCCCCGTGGAGGCGTTGAAGGTCGACCGCACCTTCGTCGACGGCCTCGGCCGCGAACCCGAGGACAGCGCGATCGTCGGCGCGGTCGTGAGCCTCGCCCACTCGCTCAACATGCTCTGCGTGGCCGAAGGCGTCGAGTCGACGGGCCAACTCCGCGAATTGCGACGCCTCGGCTGCAACATCGGCCAGGGCTACCTCTTCGCCAAGCCCCAGTCCGCCGAACAGCTCCACCCCTTCCCGACCAGCTCGGTTGCCGCGGTCAGCACGCTCCGACCCGCCTGACTCCCCGAACCCCCGAAGGTCGATCGCGCGTCAGCCGGTGTTCGGGGACGCGGTGGCGTGCGCGCCGATCGTCTGGTCACGGGCGCCGAGGATCCGCAGGAAGGTGAGGTCGACCGGACGGGCCAGCCGCACCTCGATTCGTGTCGTGTCCACCTCGACCTCGACCCGGGTGTCGGCCGGGAGGTTCGACTCACGCAG
The DNA here is from genome assembly GCA_038222385.1 of Acidimicrobiia bacterium. Taxonomy (GTDB): domain Bacteria; phylum Actinomycetota; class Acidimicrobiia; order IMCC26256; family JANYLB01; genus JANYLB01. The sequence continues at coordinate 5,772 of JBBRHS010000030.1, read as the reverse complement.
CACCGCGTCGACCGCGAGGTGCGCGGCAACGGGATCGAGCTGCACGTCGACACCGTCGCTGGCCCGGAACCGGGCTTCGTCGAGCGCCGATGCGCCGGCGAGCGCAGCGGAGTCGGCGATGTTGTGCAGATCACGCCGAGCCGTGAACAGCCGGGTGCCGTCGACCGCGAGGCCGGCGAACGCCAGGCCGAGCAGGACGATGCCGACGAGCAGAACAGAAGCCTGACCGCGTTCGTTCACGGGAAGCTCCGGTAGCGGTCGACCTGCACGACGTGCGTCGCCTCGACGGGCACCGAGAGTGACGGCCACACCGGGCCGATGAACGGGATCCGCAGGACCGGCACCTCGGTTGCAACGGTGATCCGCAGTCGTTCGCCGCGCGCGAGCTCGCCGTCGAGTGACGCGCGAAGGCTCTCAGGGGGCAGGCCGTGGTTCCCCGTGGCCTGCCCGATCACGATCGCCGACCGCGATGCGGCATCGTCGATCGAGTCGGCGAGTACGACGGCGCGACCAACCTCTCGGGCCGCGGCCGAGGTCGCGAGCGTCGCCCGTTGCAGAGTGCCGAACATGACGATCACCTCGACGAGCACGCCGAGCAGCACGACGCCGAGCACCACGAACTCGACGATCGCACTCCCGGACTCGTGACGCCGACCGCAAGCTGCGCTCGTCACCGCACGTCGTCCTCGTCCTGCGCGGTGGCACGCGCTTCTACCGTGAAAGCAGGAAAGAACGGGACGATGACGGGAGCCCGGCCGGATGCGAAGACCGCCACCACACCCTCGGCCTCGTCACTCTCCACGCGGAAGCCGTCGGCGCTGCCGCCCAGCCCGTCTCGCAGCAGCGTCCTCGTTCGCGCCACCCCATCGTCGAGCGAGCGGCCGGCCTCGGCCGCGGCGCGCGCGCCTTCGTGCGTCGCGCTCACCGCGACTCCCCGGGCCCACACCCACACCGCCATCTGCGCGAGCCCGAGGAGTGAGGCGATCACCAGGATCGCGACCGCGAGGAACTCGACCATGACCGTCCCGCGCTCGTGGGTGCGGCACGAGCTGCGGCCGCTGCGCCTATCCGCGAAGCTGGTCGAACGCATCGGACACGATCGACGTGATGTCGGGCTGCACGATCGCCCAGAGCGCCATCACGATGCCGATACCCATCACGAGCAGCATCACCCACTCGGGAATCGAGCCTCGCTCGTCACCCCATCGACCTGCTGTCGGTTCCTGCATCGTCTGCTCCTCATCTCCTGTTGTGCCGGCCGTCGTGCCGGTCCTGGTCTGGTTCCCGACTCTGGACTGCCTCATCGCGCCAAGGTCCGGATCGCCACGAGGCCGGGGTAGAACGCGAACGCGATCGCCACCGGGAGGATGAACACGACAACGGGCATGAGCATCGAGATCTGCTTGCGCCCGCCGGCCTCGATCACCGATCGCTTCTCCGTCTCGCGCACGTCAAACGCCATCGCCCGCAACGAATCGGCGAGCGGCATCCCGCGTTCCTGCGCGAGCACGACCGCCTCGACGAACCGTTGGAGCGGTGCCACCTGGAGCGCTAGGGCTCGGGCACTCAACGCGTCGGCCAGCGGTCGGCCGGTCCGGGCCTCCTGGAGTGCAGCGCGGACATCGGTCGCGAGCACACCGGTCCCGCCGGCGACGAGCTCGAGTGCACCGCGGAGGCTCTCGCCGGCCGTCACCGCGAGGCACACCAGATCGACGAAGGTCGGGAACTCGGCCACGACCTGCCGACGCCGTTGCTCGACGGCACGGGTCAGGCGACGATCGCAGAGCATCACCCCACCCGCCGCGAAACTGCAGGCCGCGACGGCCGCAGCCGGGGCCGACACGGCTCGCCCACCTGCGGCGAGCACCAGTGCGCCTCCCGCCGCGATCGCGAAGCCCGCGAGCCCCCACGTCACCTGCCGGGTCCGGAACTCGCTCGTCGACAGCGCCAGATCAGCAGTATCCAGTCGCGTCTCGAGGTCGCGCCCCGATTCACCCAACAGTCTGTTGAGTCGTGTCCCCATCCGGTCGAGGAGGGGCCGGATCGCCGTGGCGATCGCGCCGCGGACGGCGAGTTCGGGAGCCAGCAGTGGCGACCGTCTCGGACCGAGTGCTCCGAGGTACGCCTCCAGCCGGGTGCCGAGTCGTGGTCGCCGCAGCCCGGGAAGCGCGGAGACTGCGCAGGCGACACCGCCGAGGCCGAGACCGACGAGCACGATCGCGGCAAGGGGGTTCACGCCGCGCCACCCAACACCCGCGGCTCCTCGGGCAGGCGGCCCAGCGCGAGCATCATCCGGTACCCGACGAGCGTCGCCACCGCGCCGCCGACGAGGACGACCATTCCCTGGACGGAATCGAACGCGGCCCGACCCTGGGGCCGGCTCGCGACCAGCGTGAGCACGATCCACGGGGCCGCCGCCGCGACCCGTGCGGCCACGACGGTCCACGACTGACGGGCCTCGACCTCCTTGCGCATCGCGAGGTCCTCCCGGAGGAACGCAGCCAGCGTCCGCAGGACCCGACCCAGCTCACGCCCTCCGACCCGGTGGGCGACGGTGAGGGTCACCAACACCCGGTCCGCGGTGGGATCCGCGAGCACGATCGCCGCCCGTTCCAGGGCACCGGCCAGATCCCCCGACACCTGGTGGTCGGCGCACAGCGATCGGAACGCCGGGCGCAGCGCCTCGGGGCCGCGCTCGGCCACCACACCGAGCGCGGCAGGGAGCGTGTCGCCGGCCCGCACCGCGCCCGCGAGGAGCTCGACCGCTTCGGGCCAGCTCTGGCGCAGGGAACGACGCCGGCTCCGCCGCTGCGAGCGGAGGAACGCCACCGGTACACACGAGGCCGCCACGCCGGCGAGGATCCCGATGCTCGGCGAGGCGAACATCACGAACACGACGAAGGCCGCTCCGAAACCGATCCCGACGGAAGCGACCGCGAGCCGGCGGGCCGAGACCCCCGGGTAGCCGGCCTCGAACAGCAAGCGCGTCGCGCGTCCGGGACGACCCGGATCCCGCGGCACACGCGAGCGCGGTTCCGACGTGCACGCGTCGTACACGAGGAACACCCCGATCCCGAGCAGCACGGCAAGCACAGTCATCGCAGGATCGCTCCGAGATCGATCCCCGACTCGGCGAACCGTTCGACCCGCCGGGGCATCTCTCCGGTCCACGCCAGATCAGTCCCGCTCCCGGCGAAGACCAGCCCGGCGGTCGCCTCGATGCCGTCGCCGCTCGGCTCCCCGACCGCGAGGATCTCGGTGACCGAGCGGGAGTCGTCGAGTCGCCGGCAGAAGACCACGAGGTCCACGCACGCGGCGACGGTCGCCGCCACGAACTGACGATCGACGTTTTCTCCGGCGAGCAGCGGCAACGTCGTCAGCTTGCGGAGAGCCTCCCGCGCCGAGGTGGCGTGAACCGAGGTCATGCCACCCGCACCGCTGTTGAGCGCGAGCAGCATGTCGAGCGCCTCCGGGCCCCGGACCTCACCGACGATGATCCGGTCGGGTCGCATGCGCAGCGACTCCCGGACGAGATCGCGCAACGTGATCGCGCCTTCGCCTTCGAGGTTCGGTTGGCGGCACTGCATCGCGACCACGTCTGGTCTGCCGGTCCTGAGCTCGAACACCTCCTCGCAGGTGACGATGCGCTCACCCGGAGGGACGGACCCGGCCAGACAGTTGAGGAGTGTGGTCTTGCCGGCACCGACCGCCCCCGCGACGACGACGTTCAGACCGACCCGGATCGACGCGTCGAGGAATCGAGCCGCCGCGGGGGAGATCGATCCGAGCCGGGCGAGCTCCTCGAGGGTGTGGGCCCGCAGGTTGACGAACTTGCGGATGTTCACCGCCCACGCGTCGGTCACGGGCGGGATGACCACGTGGAGGCGGCTGCCGTCGGGGAGTCGCGCGTCGACGAACGGTTGTGAACGGTCGAGACGTCTCCCGGCCCGGGCGAGCATCCGCTCGACGACCTCCTCGACCTCGCACGCGGTCATGACGAGGGTCGTGAGCTCGGGCCGACCGCCCCGCGCGACGAAGACGCGACCCGGCTCGTTGATCCAGATCTCCTCGATCTCGGGGTCGTCGAGGAGCCGGGTGAGCAGTCCGAAGCCTGCGATCCGGTGGTGCAGCAGCTCGACCGCCTCGTCATCGAGCGTCGGCAGCCCACCGTGCAGGAACCGGTCCCGGTAGTCGGCGACGGCTTCGTCGACGAGCGACGCCAACTCGGGATCACCCGTCGGCCCGAGCGGCACCGCGCGACGTTGTACCAGTTGTCGGAGCTCCTCCTCGAGGATCTCGACCGCGCGTTGCGAGCTCACGCCGACCACCTCACCGTCGGACCCCGTTCATCGTTCGGAGCTCCTTCAACCACCGTGATCGTGGCGAGACGTGGGAGAGGGGGCGACCCTCCCAGACGACCCGGGTGAAGGCCTCTTCCCGCGGCAGGAACGCGATCGGTGGGCGACCGGTCCACTCCTCCACCGTCTTCGAGCACTCCTGCAGGCGACGCGATGAAGTCGGAACGTGGTTCAGGACGACCGAGACGCGTTCGGCGGCAGCCGGGAGTGCGTCGAGCAACGTCCGGTAGGCGAAGATCCCGTGCCGGAGGCCGATGGGATCGGCCCGGACCACCATCAGCACCTGCTCGGCCTCTTCGAGTACGACGCGACCCATGAGGTTGCGCCGGAACGGCACCCGGTCGAAGGAGAGCTCTTCGTCTTCCTCGATCGGTGCCGCGATGTCGACGACGACGACATCGCTCGCGAGCCGGGCCGCGTCGAGCACCGCGCGCCACGACCGTTCGCGCACCTCGGGCCAGAGATCGGCTCGGGGGAGGCCGCCGAGGACGCGGAGACCGTCGGGCCCTTCGAGGAGGCTGTCGATGAGCGGGGTCGGCCAGCCGTTGCCGGCGTCTCGCACCGCGGTGGTCAGCGCCGGGTCGGTGCGCAGTCCGAGGAGTTGGACCACCGCCGGTGCCCAGCCGTCGCCGTCGATCAGTACCGGATCTCCACCGGTGAGCCGGTGGTCGAGTGCGAGATGCACCGCGACCGACGTCCGCCCGGGTGCCCCTGGTCCACCCCACACCGCAACCAGTCGGCCCCCACCGGACCGGGCGGGATCCCCCGGCAGGTCGGAGGTCGTGACCTCGGGTTCGTCGGCGAGCCGGTGCACGAGCTCGGCGAGCACGTCGGCATCGGGGGGAGCCATGAGCCGGTGGGTGACACCGATGCGATCCAGCGCTCGGCCTCCGGAGCCGTTCTCGACCGCGACCACCGCGACACCGGCATCGTGGAGTGTGCCCACCAACTCGCGATCGAGCCACGGCAGGTCAGCCGACACCACGACTGCTTTCGGGTGCTCTCGCAACGCGACGCCGAGGAGCTCACCGAGGTCGACGCATCGACGAACGACCTCGATGCCGGACTCGGGCCGCTGGAGCCCGCGCACGAGCGGCGCTTCCCAGGACGCACCACCGGCGCATATGACGACGCGTGCGACTCTCAGCGGAGTTGTGTCCCGTCGAACGTGTCCCGGCCCTCGCCGGGAGCGCCGGTGGTTCGAACGATGTCGAGGTCGGCGTTGCGGATCGCGAACGCGAGGAACACCGCGTCGTCGGGTGGGACCGACAGCGTCAACGCGGTGAGCTCACCTTCACGGGCACCGAAGAGACCGGCCGAGCGCACCATCTCGACGACCTCGGCATCGTGGACGACCGTGAGGGTGCGTGCGTTCGTCGTCGACTTGGTGAAGGAGCCCAGGACGTCGACGCGA
>JBBRHS010000029.1:0-14938 GCA_038222385.1 Acidimicrobiia bacterium | reverse complement strand
CGGAGACGCCAGGACCTCCGTCGCCGACGGTCTCGCCTCCACCGCCCGGGTGATCACCGCAGCGGCCGCGATCATGGTCGTCGTCTTCGGGTCGTTCCTGTTCGAGGAGATCCGGGAGATCAAGCTGTTCGGGCTGGGTCTTGGCCTCGCGGTGCTCATCGACGCCACCCTGGTACGCATGATCCTCGTGCCGGCCACGATGGCGCTGCTCGGCGATCGCAACTGGTGGATGCCCCGCTGGCTCAGCCGGGTGCTGCCCCGGCTCACGATCGAGAGGGTCGACGAACACGTCGACATGGCGTGAGCGCGACGGGCTGGCTGTTGTGCCTTGGGACCTTGTTGTACTCAGGCCGGGAGTTCCCGGCCGTCGAGACCATGCTGCGCGACGAGCAACGCGTTGCTCGCCACTGGCTGAGCACTAGGTTCGGTGGCGTCATCACAGAACGTGGGGGTACGAGATGGCATTGCAGGTCGTCGGGGCCGGCGTCGGCCGGACCGGTACGCACTCATTGAAGGTCGCGCTGGAGCAACTCCTGGGCGGTACCTGTCACCACATGGTCGAGTGCTTCGGCCGTCCGGACCAGATTGCCGGCTTCACCGCCGCGTTCGACGGCGAGCCGGTCGACTGGTCGGCGTTGCTGGAGGACTTCACGGCCATGGTCGACTTTCCCGGGTCGCTGTTCTGGCGCGAAATCGCGGCAGCGAACCCGGACGCCCCGATCCTGCTTTCCACGCGTGACGCCGAGGGTTGGTACAAGAGCGCGACGAACACGATCTTCTTGTCGTTCGACCACGCGCCCCCCGATATGCAACCGTGGATGTTGGCGGTGCGCAAGGGACTGCGCGATCGGTTCAGCGACGACTTCCAGAACAAGGACGCGATGATCGCCGCGTACGAGCGCCACAACGCGGAGGTGCGCGCCGAGGTACCGCCAGACCGGCTCATCGACTGGAAGCCGTCTGACGGCTGGGATCCAATCTGCGCCGCGCTGAACGTTCCCGTGCCCGACGAGCCGTTCCCGGTGACGAACACCACCACGGAGTTCCGAGAGATGATCGGTGCACCGCCGCTGCCGTAGTGCGCGTTCAGCTCCGCTTGCTCACCCAAGGCACGCGAGTCCGACTCGCCGTGGTCGGACCATGGACGGTTCGACTCCCGGAAGCGAGATGCGGCCGGCGACGGTGTGGTCGAATGACACCATGGATGGTGTGCATGACCTTGGTGGCATCCAGGGGTTCGGGGCCGTCGACGTTGAAGTCGACGAGCCGGTCTTTCATGAGGACTGGGAGCGTCGAGCCTTCAGGGCCACGATCGCGGTGATGATGGCCGGCCATCTGAGTGGTCGGTTCCGGCATGCGATCGAACGCATGGACCCGACGTGGTATCTCGCCTCGCCGTATTACGAGCATTGGCTCACCGCGAGTGCGACGGGGCTTGTCGAAGCCGGACTGGTGACCCGTACCGAGCTCGATGAGTACTTGGGAGCGCCGTTCCCGGTGGCGAATCCAGTTCGTGCGCCTCGGTTGGTCGAACCGGGGCCTTCTTCGAGTCGGCATCGCTTCGCACTGGGTGACCGAGTTCGAGTTCGCGAATGGCATCCGCTCGGTCACACACGCGCGCCCCGATACGTGCAAGGCAATCCCGGTGTCGTGATGCGCGTCGACGGGGTGTTCTCCCTCCCGGACGTGGAGTATCACTGCGACGGGAAGCGGGAGGAGCCGACCTACTCGGTGCGCTTCGAGGCAGAGGACCTCTGGGGTGAGCGCGGCGATCCCGTGTACGTGGATCTCTGGGAGAGCTACCTCCAGTCGGATGAGGGGCGACGATGAGCGACGACCACGACCACCACCCGCTGCCCCGCACTCAGGTCGAGGATCGGGTCGACGCGCTCGAGGCGCTCCTCGTGGAGAAAGGCCTCCTCGACACGGCGGCCGTCGACTCGGTTGTCGAGTATTACGAGCACGCGGTCGGCCCGATGAACGGAGCGCGGGTCGTCGCCCGGGCGTGGGTGGACGCCGGGTATCGGGCGCGCCTGCTCGCGGACGGGACCGCGGCGATCGCGGAGCTCGGGTTCGGTGGCCCCGAAGGTGACCACATGGTCGTCGTCGAGAACACGCCGGGGGTTCACAACGCGGTCGTGTGCACGCTGTGTTCGTGTTACCCGTGGCCGGTGCTCGGCCTTCCCCCGAACTGGTACAAGAGTCCGCCGTACCGGTCGCGCATCGTGCGTGAACCCCGGGTGTTGCTCGCCGAGATGGGTTGCCCGATTCCCGACGACGTCGAGGTGCGGGTGTGGGACTCCTCGGCCGAGATCCGCTATCTCGTCCTCCCGATTCGCCCCGACGGTACCGACGATCTCGACGAGGAAGAGCTCGCCGCGCTCGTGACCCGAGACTCGATGATCGGAGTCGCACGCCTGTGAAGCCGTCACCGATCCTGGACGCGGGCCTCGCGGAGCCGACACTTCCGCGCGACAACGGTGCACCGGCGTTCGACGCGCCGTGGCAGGGACGCGCGCTCGCGCTGGCCGTGCTGGCTGTGGAGCGCACCGATCATCAGTGGGACGACTTCCGGCAGAACCTCATGGCTTGCATCGCGGAGGACCCGGAGCGCGACTACTGGGAGAGCTGGGTCACTGCGCTCGGCCGCTTCCTCGTCGAGAACGAACTCGTGGGACACGGGGACGAGCGATGAAGACGGCCCACGACCCCCCGACCCCGCAGCTACGGGAAGAACCGGGGATGGGAGCGGTCGAGGTGTTCTCGCTCCCGACCGATGAGCCGACACTGCTGGCGGTGCTCCGTGACGCGTTCGAGAAGCATTGGCGGGAGATCGGCTTCGGCGTCCTCATCCAGTTCGATGCTCGATGCGGTCGAGGGCGTGACGGGTCGACCCGACGCGCCCGACCCCATCACGCCGGTCGCGGCGCTCGGCGCACCTCTCCTGGTGGCCTGCGTCGATGCGGGCGCCGAGTGGCTCTTCGGCCACCTGTTCCTCCTCGGTCTCGGCTGCCACGACCTTGACCTCGGCGACTCCCGGCGGACCCGTGTAGCGGATCCGCTACACTCTCGGCATGAGCAGGGCAGGGGAAGTGGTTCGGGAAGCCCGTCGGCGGGCGTCGCTCTCCCAAGCCGAGCTGGCGCGCCGGTCCGGAATCTCGCGACCGACTGTCAACGCGTACGAGAAGGGGCGCCGCGAGCCAGGGTTCGAGGCCCTCGCCCGACTGCTGCGCGTGACCGGGCACCGTCTCGTGCTGGCCGATGCCCCGCCGTACCCCGACGAGCAGGCCGCCGCCCGCGATCTCGAGGATCTGCTCGGCCTAGCCGACGCGATCCGGGTGGCGCGTCGAGAGCAGCCGCTCCGCTTTCCTTCGTTCGTTCGGCGATGACAAGCCCGACGCTCGCCGAGAAGGTCGTGGGCGTGCACCGGGCCCTCGATGCCGGCGGCGTGGCCCATGCATTCGGCGGTGCGCTCGCGTTGGCCTACCTCACGGAAGAGGTGCGAGCCACCAAAGACATCGATGTCAACGTGTTCGTCACCGTCGGTGAGGTGGATCGGGTGCTGATCGCGCTCCCCTCAGAGGTGACGCGGACTTCCGAAGACGCCGGCGCGGTGCGGCGCGACGCGCAGGTCCGGCTGTGGTGGGACCACACGCCGCTCGACCTCTTCTTCGACGTCGACGACATCCACCGTGAGGCGGCGCTCCACGCGCGTAGGGTCCCGTTCGCCGACACCGAGATCCCGGTGCTCGACGGCACCGAGCTGACCGTGTTCAAGATGATGTTCGCGCGTCCGAAGGATTGGGTCGACATCCAGGAGATGCTGCACGCCGGCACGGTCGATGTCCCGGCAGTGGAGACCGCGTTTGCTCGCATCATGGGCCGAGACCACGAGGCGTTGGCGCGTCTGCGAGAACTCGCAGACGCGACCGACGAGGCGTGACTGGGACTAGCACCCGATGGACGCCGCCTCTTCGATGTCGACACCGGCGCATCGGTCGATAGCTACCAAGCCAGCGGTGCCGACGGGACGCTCCTCATCGGTGCGACCGACGGCACCCTCTGCGCCATCGGGAGCGGAGCCTGAAGTAGTGCATCTGCACCATTGGTCGATCACACGGTCGAACGTCGTGTTGGTGCGCGCCATGTCCAACGACGCCTCGACGAAGGCCGGAAGTATCGAGTAGAAAGCCGCGGTCACCGCCGCATTCCCTGCCGGTGCCAACGGAGCTCCCCGCGACGCGATGTAGTCACCGGTACCGCAACAGTCTCCCGTCGCGTCGTGCAAACATCCCCGAGCCGATGTGTTCGGGGCCGCGCTCTCGATGACCGTCAACCGGTCTGGTGGGCCGGCAAGATCGGTGCGAGGCGTGCGAGGAGACGAGTGGTCTTCTCGGTCACAGACGAGGTGGCGCCAGCCTTGGCCCAGTCGAGCATCATCGCGTCGATCGCTCCGAAGTACGCTCCGGCCAGCACGAGGGACGTCTCGGCATCAGCGGCCGAGAATCTCTCGAAGATCGCAGTGATCCGCCCGAGCCAAGGTGTCGTGGCGAGACCGGATTGTTGCAGCGTCGGGGACTGCCCGAGGATCTGGTAGGCGGTTCTGACGATCTCTTCGTGCTGGTCGATGTGGGCGGCAACGGCGAGGGCGGGGACGCCGATCGCATCGCGCATCGAGGCGTCGAGCGGCAGCGCCTCGACCGCGCGGTCGAACACGACCATCCAACGCTCCGGCACTTCCAACACCAAGTCTTCCTTCGCCGGGAATCGTCGGTACAGGGTCGAACGCGAGACGCCTGCTGCCTGCGCCACCTCCTCCATCGACACGTTCGTGAAGCCGCGTTCGACGAACAGGTCGAACGCGGTCTCGACCAACAACCGTTTGGTCTCGAGGTGGCGGCGTTCGCGAAGCCCGGTCATGAGGTGCACTCTACTGCGCGGAGTGACACGTTGACTCAACCTGACATCCTGTGTCAGGATTGACCAATGAGCACTCCCACCTCGCTTCCACCGTTCGATGAGATCGTTCCGGCGGCGCCCTATCGAGAACTCCACCAACGCTTCGTTGCTGCCCCGATCGAGCAGGTCTGGCCGCACTGCCTCGATGTGCCGGCTCGGGAGATCCGCACGCTGGGACCGTTGATGGCGTTGCGCGCCCTGCCCGCACGAATCACGGGGAAGGGAGCTCGCTCGGCGTCGGCGCCGCGCGCCCTGCTCGACGTCTTCAGAGACGAAGGGTTCGTGCTCCTTCGTCGGGATCCTGCACCTCGCGAGGGTCGAGCTTCGATCGTGTTCGGTGCAGCTGGTCAGTTCTGGTCACTGCGGAACGACGCGCCGATCGCTTTCCCTGACGGTGACGCATTCGTCGACTTCGCCGAGCCTGGCCACGCGAAGACGATCACACGCCTCGACGCCATCGACCTGGGCGACGGCACCACACGAATCGAGACCGAGACGCTGGTCGCAGGCACCGACCAGGCGAGCACGCGCAGATTCCGCCCCTACTGGGCGTTGATCCGGCTGCCGAGCGGACTGATCCGGCGCAGCTGGCTGGCGGCCATTGACCGACGGGCCTGCCGATGAGCATCCGCGAACTCATCCCTCGCCGCGCGAAAGGTCTGCCGCCAGGCCAACTCCAAGTGCGAGCGTTCCCCCGCTTCTCCGACAATCCGTTGCGCCCGGCCCCACCGAGTGAGCCGATCGCACTCACCGTCTCACGTGACGGCGACCCGATCCGCACCTTCTCGGCCGACGACCTCGGCCGACTCGAACAGGTCGACCAGGTGAGCGACTTCCACTGCGTCACAACCTGGACCTACCGCGGCGCACGCTGGGGTGGAGTTCGATTCAGCCAACTCGCCGCGACCGTGTTCGACGGCGCAACGCCTCCCTACCTCGCCGCCCACGCCGCGGACCGGATGAGTGCCATCTACGTCACCGATGATCTCGACAACGACAACGTCCTGCTCGCCACGAAACTCAACGACCAACCGCTCGATCGCCGGCACGGCGCCCCGCTCCGACTGGTCAGTCCCGACCAGTACGGCTACAAGAACCTCAAGCACCTCGTCGGACTCGACTTTCGCCACGAAGAACCGTCCTCGACCTTGGGAGCGAAGGAACACTTGCGCGCACGGGTAGTCGCCGAGGAACGCCACTCATCACTCCCGAACTGGGCGGTGAAGGCCCAGTACCGCCTCGCGATCATCCCGACCGCCCTCATAGCCGAACGAACCCTCCGTTCGTCGCTCCAATAGCGACACGTCATCTCGCCCTCAGCGCAGGCCCCGGTCTTGGAGCTGGCGCTCGACCGGCTCGACGCGCACGACCTCGACCGGGCGCTTCTGCTCGCCACGCTCTGCGCCGAACTCGTCTACGGCGCGCTCGAACGTCGTCAAGCGTTGGCTGACGAAGCGCTCACCATCGCGCAAGCCTCGGGTGACGACGCCGTGATCGTGCGCGTGCTCCACCGGGTCTTTCTCCCCCTCGATGTGCCGTTCCTGCTCGACGAGTCTCTGGCCCGCATCGCCGACGCCATGGAACGCGCCGAGCGCCTCGACGACCCGGTGCTGCGGTTCTGGGCGGCTGACAGCCGCGCGCCCGCAGCCGCCCGCTCCGGGGATGTGGAGGAGATGCGCCGCTGCATCGAGATCAAGACGGCGGTGGCCGAGCAGCTTGACCAGCCGACGTTGCGTTGGGTCGCCACGTATGGCCGTGCCTGGAGGGCACAGATCGAAGGGGACAACGATCTCGCCGAACAGCTCGCGACCGACGCCCTCCAGATCGGGACCGAGTCCGGCCAGCCCGATGCCTCCACGTTCTTCGGAGTGCAGTTCGGGTACGTGAGCTATCAGCGCGGAACCCTCGGCGAACTGGTTCCGATGCTGGAGCAGATGATGGCCGAAGCTCCCGACATCGCAGACGTCAGTCGTGGATCACTCGCGCTCGCGCACGCCGAAGCAGGACGCCTCGACGATGCCCGGCGCGTGTTGGAAGAGTTCGCCGCGACCGACTTCGATCTCCCCGTGGACGGCAACTGGAGTCTCGGCATGATCAGCTACGCCCTTGCCGCCAGCGCGGTTGGAGACCCGCGGTATGCCGCGCCCGTGTTCGATCGGCTGGAGCCGTGGGCAGATCAATGGGCGACGGGAGGACTGAGTACTTCCGGGCCGTTGACCATTTTCCTCGGTGGGCTCGCGACGGTCCTCGGCCGCTACGACGACGCCGACGGCTACTTCGCCCGAGCGGCCGAGTCCACGGCCCGGACGGGAGCAAAGTGCAGCGCGGCGCTGACTGACCAGCTCTGGGGGCAGATGCTCGCCGAACGCAACGCGCCCGGAGACCTCGACCGCGCCCGCGACCTGCTGACCAAGGCACAGACCGTCGCCGCGACGAACGGGTACGCGAACGTCGAACGTCGGGCGACCGAAGCCCTCCAGCGTCTCGCCTGATCCTTCCGACCCGCTACTACTTCGACCGAACCGAAGTGGATTTCCGCCATCTGGTCGGGACCGACACGGTCACGTCCTGTCCCTACAAAGGCGAGACGAGCTCCTGCTGGTCCGTGCGGGTCGGCGACGCGCTCTACCCGGACCTCGCGTGGGCCTACGACTTTCCGACCCGCCAGCTCATCCCGATCGCCGGGTTGGTCTCGTTCTACAACGAGAAGGTCGACGTGGTCGTCGCTGGGGAGCGGCTGCCTCGGCCCAAGACGCACTTCTTCAAGTGAGTCGCTCGACGCCGGTCATGAAAGCTCGACCTCTCGAGGTACGACCTCGAGCTCGATCGTCACGAACGGTCCGAAGCGGCGTTCGACCATTCGACGAGCTGGGGTGAACCGACCGGGACCCCCGAGTGGCGTCGAGCGATGACCGAACCACTCGACATGCCCGGTGACGGCACTTGGCCCGACAACGAGCGGCTCGGGCACTACTAGCGCTACCGATGACCCGAAGGGCGCAGGTTCTCGACTTGGCGACGAGACCACGCGCAAGCTGCTGCCCGACGACGAGCTGCGCACCGAGATCGCGACCCGTCGAGCCCGACTCACTTTCGCCGTAGACCTTCACGATGAGGAGCAACCATGTCACTCACCTTCAAGGCCGTCACCTTCGACTGCGCTGATGCACTGGCCGTCGGCCAGTTCTGGTCAGCAGTGCTCGGAACGGCTTCATGTTCATCCAAGTTCCCGAGGGCAAGGCGGTGAAGAACCGTGTCCATCTCGACTTCGACTCCGACGACATCGCCGGCGAGGTCAGCCGAGTGATCGCTCTCGGCGCCGCGCACGTTCATGACAAGGCCGAGTACGGGATGACGTGGACCACCCTCGCCGATCCCGAAGGCAACGAGTTCTGCATCGGCAGCCCGCACCACTGACCTGCGCTCCTTCGGCGCCCAGGGTCAGATGACACGCCGTTCGGGTTGGCACATCGGACGGACTCCGAACCGAGGTGTCATCGGAGGCGGGCGAGCGCGGCGCTGAACCCGGGTGAACCCGGATCGAGGTGGTGCAGGTCCGCGACGGTCGCGAACGCGCCGTCGGCTGAGACCAGGGCGTCGGCTTCGCGCCGACGAGCCGTTGCCGCGAGGACTGCATCGAACGCGCCGAGCGAGTCGACTTCGTCGAACAGTTCCAGGCCGTCGACGAGGTCGTCGCGGTCGACGACGATGAGCGGGGAGAAGAGGTCGGCGTAGCTCCGGGCGAGTGAGGCGGCGTCGGTGCGGCTCCGGCGGCGGGCGCGGACGTGGCAGAACTCCTGGATCACTTCGATGCTCGTGCTTGCGGCCAGATCACCGGCATCGACGGCCCCGACGATCGATCGGCACGGCTCCCGCAGAGGGTGCTCGGCGCCGACCGCGTAGACGAGGACGGTCGTGTCGACGACGATCACGCGCGTCGCCCGCGCACCTCGTCGAGCTCGGCCCGTAGCTCCGCCGGCTGAGGGACGGGCATCGGTTCGGCCGCCAGGATCCGCGCCGCCGCAGTGCGTCGGGTCGCGGAGTCGATGGGGTACGCCGCGTCGATCGCGTCGCGGACGACGACGGACACCGGTACCTGGCGGCGGCTGGCCTCGGCCTCGAGCCGCCGGAGACGTTCGTCGTCGATGAGGACCTGCAGCCGACGGGTGAGCATACTCATATCATAGCATGCTCATGTCGGAGCCCGCAGTCGCTCCGTACCGAGGCCCGTGAGGGTCGGAAACGATGGCGCGCGACCGCCCGTCGCGCCGATCGCAACGAACGCGCCAACCAGTGGCCCCGACGATGACCGTCGGTGGAGGTTCGACACTCAGTGATCGACGAGTCGCAGTGCCGGGCGACGTCCCCCGGCCTTGTCCGAGGGCCATGTCATTTGAAACACGTCTGCGGGCAGGTCGTCGATCACGACCGTGGCCTGTGGGTTCTCACGAAGGTGTCGATATCGGACGGTCTTGGTGATGTCCATACCGCCGCTCACGATGGTGTCACCCTCGATCGTGAATCCGACCGCCGAAACATCAGGCTGGCCCGAGGTCGATGCAGTTGCGAGACGGGCGAGCCGCTGTCCGGCGAGATAGCCCAACTCGGCATCTGTGAATACAGCCATCAGACACTCCGCTCGCCGGTCACGAGCCGTGACAACGCACGGAGCTTCGATCTCCTTCCCAGCCGCCGATCACCGCGCGAGGACCTCACGAACTCGACGTTGCACCGCGGGCAGGGCCTCGCTGGCGAACCATGGATTCTTCGTGAGCCAGTTTCGGTTGCGCGGCGACGGATGCGGGAAGACGATGCGATCAGGCAGGTACTGCTCCCAGCGGGCGACGGTCGCGGTGAGATTGTGGGCCCTGTCGCTGAGGTAGCGCTTCTGGGCGTAGACGCCGATGATGATCTCGAGGCGATCACGGGGCAGGAGTCCGAGGATGCGGTCGTGCCAGAGCGGCGCGCATTCCGGTCGAGGCGGCTTGTCGCCGGTACGAGTCGAGCCCGGGTAGCAGAACCCCATCGGCATCAACGCGACGATCCCTGCGTCGTAGAACTCTTCTGCGGTCAGCCCGAGCCACGTGCGGAGCACATCGCCACTCGGGTCGTTCCATGGGATGCCCGTTTCATGGACGCGCCGGCCGGGAGCCTGACCGATGACCACGATCCGCGCGGATGATCCCGCCTGGACGATCGGCCGCGGTCCCGCCTCGAGGTGAGCGCTGCACACCGTGCACGCTCGAACCTCGGTCAGCAACCTCGCGATCTCATCGTCGGGAACCATCGCCACCGTTCTACTCTCTCGACGGTCCATCCCGGTTCGCGAGATGCTTGCACCCTGGCCAGCAGCAGGGTCGGCGCTGGCCTTCCTCCAGCTCCTCCTGGGTCCGGCGAATGCGGCGTGCTCGGGTCGTCTGCTGCTTGGCATCCTCGACCCAGCAGATGAACTCGTTGTCGAGGCGCGGTCTCTCGGGTCCACAGATGACCAGAACGTGGCTGGGGGCGGGGCGGCTAGGTCGACGCGTGACGTTCGACGCGGAGCAGCATCGCGGCCGACGGGGTGACCTTGCCGTTGGCGTAGGTGCTCATCCGCGAGGCGCTGGTCCCGACGCGCTCCGCGAGCTGCGCGGCACTGAGACCGGATGCTTCGATCGCGGCGCGCACGCGGGCTGCCACCGCGCGCTGGTCGTGTTTCTCCGCGTCCGTCCGGGCGCGGTCGACGGCAAGCTCGAACAGGCGACTTGTCGCGTCGCGTTCCCGGTACGACAGGTAGCGCTCCACCCGACGGGCGACCGCTCCCCACGGTTCTCGCCGGAGTTCGGCGAAGATCGGTTGCCAGTCGCCGACGAGGCCGCGGTCGACCGCGGCGACCAATGCCTCGAACGGCCACGACCTCACGTCGTCGTCGGGCGACGCATCGACGTTGCGGAACTGCAACGGCATCAGTCGGCCCCTCCGAGACGCAGCGCGAGCTCTTCGCACGCGCGCACGACCGCGGACCAGTCGTGCCAGCGGGGGTCGAGCCGCTTGTAGCGGGCGAGCTCGTGGGTGACCTCGGAGTCGCGCGGCGCGGGGTCGGCGAGTCGCAGCACGAGCGCGGTGAGCACCGACCCGGTCTCCTCTGACCGGTCGGTGTAGTACGCGTCGATCGCGCGCAGGATCTCGACGGCTTCGTCGACGCCGAGATGATCGGCGAGCGCGACGACATCGAGGTAGTCGCGGACGAAGTTCCGTTGAACGACGAGGTACGCCTTCACCCGCAGGGCTTCTGCGGCGGTCGGTACCACGACCCGGAGATCGGCGTCGATCTCGAGCTCCTCGGTCTCGAGCGGACGGGCGCGCCGCATCTGACGGAGGCCGGCCTCGATGCCGCCCAGGCTGCCCATGATCGTCATCGGTGGCTTCGATGCCCGAACCGACGTCGCCCATCCGTCGGTCGCCTCGACCGCCTCGAGCACGGAGGCGTACCGCTCTGCGAGGTCGGCGATCACGTGGTCGTGGTCGAACGAGTCGCGGTGCCCGGCGTGCAACGCCGCGGCCGATTCTCCGACCAGCACGGCGTCGGGGACCGCCTGCTGCAGCCGAGCGGCCGACTCGAGCACCTGGCGCAGCGTGGGGCTCGGCTCGTCCATGACAATTATCATATCTGATAAGTCGGACTTCTGGGCATCATGCGTCGCCGAGCGCTGGGCATGCCGGCCTCGAGCTTGGCCAGCACCTGGCTGATGGTGAAGCTCGCGGGTGTCTGTGAGGGCGGGAACTCCACGACTGCTTGCGGCTCACTGACCGACGGGGAGACCAGCGCTGAAGCCCGACCTCTGAACCGCAGCGTTCACTGGTGGCTCCGGATGTTCAGAGGTCAGGCCGCGGCGGAGTGGACGCGGTTGCGGGCGGCGCGCTTGGCTGCGTAGAGCGCGGCGTCGGCGATCCGCATCAACTCGTCGCAGTCGGACGTGAGTCCGTCGGCGGGTCGACTGACCACGCCGATGGAGATCGTGATGCGAACCCCGGCAGGGCGTGCATGTTCCACCGCGTTGCGCAGGTGCTCGGCGAGCGCGCAGGCGTCCTGCTCGGTCGCCCCTCCGGCGACGAGCAGGAACTCCTCACCACCGGTCCGATAGACCTCGTCACACGTCCGGAGCGCGATGCGCATGACGCTCGCGAGCTCCCGCAGGACGGCGTCGCCACGATCGTGGCCGTAGTGGTCGTTCACGTCCTTGAAGTGGTCGATGTCGACCGCGAGGAGGGCGATGGGTGCCTCCATCTCGAGGGCCTGACGCCGAACGTCGTCGAACCGCTCCGGGAGCGCGCGTCGGTTCATCAGACCGGTGAGTGGATCGAGCATCGCCTCACCCCGATACCGCAGCTCGGTTCGCATCATCACGTAGCCGACCGCGGTCACCACGCCGATCACGCACGCGACGGAACAGACCCGGGCGAGTCGGAGGTCACCCGGAACACCCGGTCCGAGTGAAGCGACCACCAGCGCGACGAATGTGAAGCCGAGGCCCACGAACACTCCTCGGCGCGAGAAGGACGACGGCAGGCCGACACACACCATCGCGAGCCAAGGCAGGTAGGGCGAGTTCCACCCGCCGGTGAAGTAGATGCCGAATGCAGTGAGGACCTGCGTGTAGACGAACATCGCGAAGAGCCAGTACTCGGGCCGGAGGCTCCGCGCACCGAACAGCCGGAAGAGCGATCCGCCGGCCGCGCCGACGAGCAGCACCCCGACGATCCACCAGCCGAACACCGAGCCTCCCACGAGCAGCGCGGCCAAGCCGATCAGGTACATCAGCGCGGTCCCGCCGATCACCGCTCGGTTCAGCTCCAGCATGCGGGTGCGCTCGAGCGGCCCTTCGCACAGCCAGGTGGCGTCGGCTCCGGCGGACATGCCCCTTGATCGGCACCTCGCGGGCGGTCCTGAACGGTGGATGACGACGACGGTTGCTCCCATCCGGCCTTCGGAAGGCCGATCGAGACCTGGGGAACTCGTGGTCGGGGCCGGTCAGCGATCGGGTGAGACGGAACGGATGACCCGGTCACCGGCGAGCCAGATGACGTCGCCGGTCGTGCTCGTCGCCGCACCGGTTGCGCACGGCACGTCGTCGCCGAAACCCGACGCGGCCTCCGCCCGGCCTCGCTCGACCCGGTAGGCGAGCGTGCGACCCCGGGCGAAGCTGCAGACCACGAGCATCCGGTCGGGCGCGGTGGTCACCGCCGAGGGAACCGTGTTGGCCGGAAGTGTGGTGACGTGGGTCGGGCGACCGCCTTGGTCGCCGCGTGCGAGTCGTTCGCCCCGTTCCCCGGGCACGTTGTCGGCGACCCACAGGTCACCGTCGGCCGTCAGTGTGAATGCGAACGGGTTGTTCCAGCCCTTCGAGAGCACGGCTGGACGTTGGTCGGAGCGGCCGTCGGGGTCGAGCAACAGGAGTTTGCCGTTGGGAGTGTCGGGGTTCGCGACCTCGGCGCGCTTCCCGAGATCACCGACGCCGAGGATCAACCGACCGCGCGTTTCGTCGTAGAGCAGGTGGCCGCCGTTGGCGATCCGGGTGCTCGGCGGACCCTGCCACACGACGCGCGGAGTCGGGGACAGCTCGGCGACCTCGAGTGCCAAGGGTTCGTCGGCGCTCGTGGATGCACCGAAGATCCGGCCGCGTCCGTCGATCGCGAGCCCGAGCAGGCCGCGTTGACCCTTGGTCGACACCGCGACCGTTGCGACGGGCTCCACGGCGAGCGTCCCGTTTCGATCGACCTGCCGCACGCGGCCGGTGAGCCGTTCGGCGTAGAGGAACCCACCGTCGGGTGTGGGCGTGAGTGCGACCGGGAAACGAGCTCGCGCGACCACCACCCGTACGGTGCCGTCGGGACCGTCGCCGCCACCGGCGGCACAGCCCGCTCCGACCAGGACGACCGCTCCGACCAGCGCGGCCCAACGGGCGGAGCGCCGAGTGGTCGCCGGGCGCGTGCTCGAACCCGGCTTCGTCACCGTCCGACACTAGCGAGCACCGACCGTTCGCCATCTCGCGGGCCCGTGGTGATCACTTCACAGGTTGCTCACACTCGTGCTCCATCATCGGGGCATGAGCCGATGCCGTTCGGGAATCCTCGTCGTCGTGGTGGCGCTCGTCGCCGTCGGGGCGGTGGCGTGCGTGCCTCCTCCTCCACCGCCCGTGAGCTGCAAGGGGACCGGGACGGTCACGCACCGTGATCTGCGGTACGCGCAGAGTCCCGGCGTGACTCCGGCGCTCCAGTCGCTCGACCTCTACGTCCCGACCCGGCCGGCCTCGTGTGGCCCGGCCCCGCTCGTCGCGTACGTGCACGGCGGTGGGTTCCGCAACGGCTCCAAGTCGAACAAGGTGGCCGACAAGATCAAGCTGTTCAACGACGAGGGCTGGGCGTTCACCAGCATCGAGTACCGCCTGTACGGCAACCCGGGATCCGGTCCGACCAACGGTGCGTACCCCGCGCAGCAGGAGGACCTTGCGAGCGCGCTCGGCTACCTGCAGACCCACGCCGCCGAGTACCGGCTCGATCCGCACCGCATCATGCTGACGGGCCACTCGGCCGGCGCGTTCCTCGTGGCACTCGAGGCCACCGACCTGAGCTTCGTGCAGGCCGCGGGCTTGGCGCCCGACGACATCATCTGCACCGCACCGCTCGACACCGAGACCTTCGACGTGAACGCCCAGATCGCCGGCGGCGGCAGCCAGGAGCTCGTGTACCGCGCCGTGTTCGGCAACGACCCCGCAGTGTGGGACCAGGCGTCGCCGATCAAGAACGTCGCGCCGGGCAAGGGCATCGGCTCGTTCCTGCTGTTCACCCAGGGCGGTGCGATCCGCCTCGCGGGCAACCTCCAGTTCGAGACCGCGCTGCAACAGGCCGGGATCGCCGCCGACGTCGTGCAGGCCGACCCGCTGGACCACCTCGGAGTCAACGACGCGGTGGGCAAGCCCGGCGACACGATCGTCACCCC
>JBBRHS010000028.1:0-15175 GCA_038222385.1 Acidimicrobiia bacterium | reverse complement strand
CAACCGGCGCGTCATCGTTCTCGGCCAGCGTGACGTACCAGTCCCACCAGTCCTGATCGTCGCCCGCCCAGTCCTGCTCGATTCCGCCGTCACGATTGGCGGCCGGAAGCAGGGGGTTCTCGGCGTTCACATCCACAACAGCGCGGCCTCGTGGTTGAAGACATAGGACCCATCGGGGCGCCGGCATGACGCCAGATACTCCCCCAGGACCGGTGCGGCCTCCATCTCCTCGAGGCTCACGGTGTCGTCGAAGGCGCAGCGCTGGAGGAAGCCCTCGGCGACGTCTCGGTCGCTGGTGCCCGTCTCGTACGTGATCACCTGTTCACGCACGTCGACGCCCGCGGTGCGCAAGGAAGCGGCCACCTGCTCGGCCGTGATGTATGGAGTCGCGTCACGCACCCCGGCTCGATAGGCGTCATAGAACGTCAGGTAGTGCGAACGGCTCGTTGCCTGAGCGACGACCCCGAGGCCTTCTGGGGCCAGGGCTGATGCGAATCGCGCCATTGCGATGTCGAGTTCGTCGGGGGGGAGGGCGTAGAGGGCATGGGTCGCCCAGACAACGTCGTAGGGGCCGCAGCGGGCAGGAAGGTCCTGCAACGTCATCACGAGGTCCTTGCGTGGCATGAACGGAGGTGCGAGGACTGCACGCGCCTCGTTCACAGAGAAGGCCGAGGGGTCGAGCAGGTCATACGCGACGCCGGGCAACGATGCGATCACTGTGTGCCTCAGCAGGGCCGCCGGGAACTTTCCGCTACCGCAGGCGACATCGAGCAGCGACCAACCCTCGTGGGCACGCGCACCGAGAAGCGCCGGCCAGTCGGCAGCGAGCGCGAGTTGGCGGTAGTCCTCCGTCGCGAGCGCATAGAAGGCCTCCATCTCGGGTCGGCCCCGCTCGCTCCAGTGTTCGAGGCTGCGCTGCGCCGTATCGCCTGAATGCACGGGGCTCCTCGCAGGGATGGGGTCGTTCGTTCAGCAGAACTTGTTCCGATGGCGTTCGTCCGATCTGATGCGATCGAGACTCGAGCCACGGGGAGTTGTATGCATTCGGTGTCAGAGCACAGCATGGACCACCTGGATGAGCTGCGCGCCGCGACGGCCTCGTCGCTGCCGCTGGACGAGCTTGCCCCCCACACTTACGCGAGGGACCACGCCGCGTTCGAGGCCCTCTCCAATCAACGCGGCCTCATTGCGGACTGGCTCGTGGATCACCTGACCTCATCGCGCTCTGCGCCCCTGTCGGTCTTGACCGTGGGCTGCGGCGACGGTGTGCTCGACGCTGCGGTCGCCGAGCGTCTGCTGGCTCGCGATTCCGACGGATGTGCGCTTCGCTACGTCGGAGTCGAACCGTTCGAGGTGAGCGCCGGGCACTTCCACGAACGCATGGGGCGCATCAACAGCGAAAGGCTGTCGTTCGCCACCATCGTCGCACCGTTTGCCAAGACGAGCCTGGACGAGACCTTCGACGTCGTGACGTTCGTGCACTCGATGTATTACGTGCCCGATGTGGCGGAGGCAGCGCATGCTGCCAGTGCTCTCTTGCGGCCGGGCGGGGAAGCAATCGTCCTGAGCGCTCCGCGCGGTGCGTTGAACCTCCTGGCCGGTCTGCTCGCGCCGGCGATCGAGGGCCACCGACAGTGGTTCAGCGATGACGTGCACGACGCACTCACCCACAGCGGGCTCGACCTCGCCGTTCCCGCACCGATCGAGGCGGTGGTTGACCTCACCGACGCCAGCGACGACGTCCTCGACTTCACGGTCCAGGCCAGCCTCACCCCGGATCTCCGAGGTCTCGTACGCCGCTACCTCGCTGACGCCTCCTTGGTCACGGGCCGATCCGTGATGGCCCACCCCGTCGATACGTACGTCGTGCGGGGGGCGTAGGTACCCATGTCCGCTCACGCGACGGATTCGTCACCCCCGGGGTCGATGCCGTTCTGGAGTCGTTCCATGTCGGCGCGCTCGGTCTCACCGTCGTCGCTCACGCGCAGGGCGTCGAACTGCAGGTAGCCCCAGATGAAGGTGGCGGTGGCGACGGCGATGAACACCACGGTGCCCACCGCGAAGATGATCGTGTTGCTCATCGGTCCTCCCGGTCGCCGGCGAGGAGAAGACCCCCGAGCGCCAGGATCGACGGGACCCACAGCCCCACGAAGATCCCTTGCGACTCGTCGGCGAAGAAGTAGAGGAACACCGAGAAGAGAAACGACACGAACGCGGCGCCCAGGAACACGAGCTTGATCTTGAGCAGGACGTCGACAGAACGACGATCGGATGGGCGGGTGCGCAACGTCGTACCTCCCGGTAGGTGATAGCCCCACTCTGGAGTTGGCGGGCCGCCAGCCGGGTGACCCGCGTCACCACGAGCGGTGATGGTAGTCGACGGGTTCGAGAAATCGACGCCGGCGCCGCGACGGCGTCGGCCACCGAGCTTCGCACGAGACTCGACGAGCAGCACGCGATGTGTCGACGGCGAGACATCGGCGAGTGCACCGATCGCCCGGTTCAGCTGATCGCCGAACACCCACACGGTCTCCATCAGCGGTAACCTCCCGCGCGTTGTGCCGGGCGAATCCATCAGTCCAACGGAACTGCTTCCTCGAATCGAGAATGCCAGCTCAACCCGGCCATGCTTTCGAACACCGCAGGTTGGGTATCCGAAGGGACGAGAAGCATGGCTGATCTGACCATCGACATCGGCATCGACGAGGCCGACCGCGTCGCGATCACCGAGGGGTTGTCCCGGCTGCTCGCCGACACGTACACCCTCTATCTCAAGACGCACAACTACCACTGGAACGTCACCGGGCCGATGTTCCAGACCCTGCACCTCATGTTCGAGACGCAGTACAACGAGCTGGCCCTCGCGGTCGACCTGATCGCCGAACGCATCCGTGCCCTCGGGGCACCGGCACCCGCCAGCTACCGCGAGTTCTCGGTTCTGTCGTCGGTCCCCGAAGACGACGACCGCCCCGACGCCACCGAGATGATCAGCCGCTTGGTGGTCGGCCAGGAGACAGTCGCGCGCACCGCGCGCTCGGTCTTCCCGATCGTCGAGAAGGCCCACGACGAGCCCACCGCGGACCTCCTCACCCAACGACTCCAGATCCACGAGAAGACGGCGTGGATGCTCCGCAGTCTTCTGGCCTGACTCGCGGAGCGCTCGGTGGTTGTGGGAGAGGTTCGCGGTTGAGAATTCTCTTGACCGGCGCGACGGGTTTCATCGGGAGCGAAGTCGCGCGCCAGCTCGCAACAACGGGACACCAGACTCGGGTACTGGTCCGTCGCCAGTCGCGTTCACCGCTGCTGGCTGGCCTGAGTGTCGAACCGGTATTCGGCGATCTCCTCTCGGTCCCGTCGCTGGAACGCGCCGTGAAGGGTGTCGATGTCGTGATCCACCTGGGGGCTCGCGCGACCTTCGAGCCGTACTCGCGCCTCTACCCCACAATCGTCGAGGGGACTACCCAACTCGCCCGTGTGGGAGCAGATGCCGGCGTCGAACACATCGTCTACGGGTCCAGCATGTTCGTCTATGACGGTTCGACAGCGGTGGACGACGACACCGTCGCGAGACCGACGATCGCCTATGGGCAGGCCAAGCTCTTCGCCGAGGCGGCGCTCTCACGCATCGCCGACGCGGGTGGGCCAACGGTCGCGAGCGTTCGGCTCCCGCACGTGTACGGACCGCAGAGCCTCCTCTTCGTCCTGGTGCGCCACCGGAGGGTGCTGTTCCCTGGCCCCGGGGACAACCCCTTTGCCCAGTTGCATGTGGAGGATGCGGCGAGGGTGCTGATCGCCGCTGCGATCCAGCGGTGGTCAGGCACCGCACCCCTCGCCGACGATGAGATCGTCACATGGAATGACTTCTTCGAAGTCCTCGTGGCCTTTGCACCGGATGTCCGCGTGGTGCGAGTTCCTCGTCTCCTTGCCACGGGAGCGGCTGCGGTAGGCGGTTCGCTACTCGGTCGGCTCGGTCCGACCATGGTGTCCGCTGACACGGTCAGAGGATGGAACCTGTCGTTGTCGCTCAGGTCTCGTACCCTGTGGTCCGAGCTGGGCCTGGCCCCCCGCTATCCCAGCGTGGTCGAGGGAGTCCCGGCGACCCTCGACGGGTCCGTCGCCTTCCGTTGGCGTCATCCGCTTTTCGACCGTTCGTAGTCAACGGATGAGTGCCCTCGAGTTCCGATGGGTGGACGTCCCGACGAAGTTCGATGATGCGTCCTCGCCCATCTGGCAATCGACTGGTAAGCGGTCGCACCGTTCCACCGGCTGGTGTTCCCGGGACTCATCAACGGGATCGCGCGTCACGCGGTCTGCGGCCCAGTAGCAGGAGGGCCGGGTCGCCGAGGTGGAGCGTGAGAGGTGCGCCACGCTGCGTCGAATGGACCATTGCCCACCGAGTCGATCCGGCGAGATCGTCGTGCCAGGACGGAACCCGACCGACCCACGATCATCTTCGGCGCTTTACCGGTCGCCGGTAGATTCCGAGCGTGCGAGTCGTCGTGATCGGAGCTGGGATGGCGGGACTCACCGCCGCCAGGTTGATCGGCGCTGCCGGACATGGCGTGACGGTGCTGGACAAGGGACGGCGCCCGGGCGGGCGGATGGCGACCACGCAACTGCGTGGTGGCGCCTCTGTCGACCACGGCGCGCAGTTCTTCACCGTCCGCAGCGAGTCCTTCTCCGCCGTCGTCGAGGGATGGCTCGCCGACAACACGGTGCACGAGTGGTGCCGTGGCTTCTCGTCCGAGGACGGGCATCCGCGCTTTGCCGTCGCGCACGGCATGGCGGAGTTGGCCGCCCACATGAGCGTGGGTCTCGACGTTCGTTCCTCAGTGCACGTCGACGCGGTCCGACGCGCCGGACACCACTGGAGGGTGACCTGGCCTGCGACGCGACGAGGCGCGGCCGGGCTGATCGAGGCGGACGTCGTCGTGTTGACGCCACCGGCCCCGCAATCGGCAGCTTTGGTTGCGGATGAGACGACGATTCCGGAGTTCAGCTATGAGCCGATGCTCTCGTTGCTCGTCGCCCTCGGCGACCGACCATCGATTCCCTTCCCGGGTGGCGTCCAACTCGACGCGGACCCGACCTGGTCCTGGATCGGCGACAACATGGCGAAAGGTGCATCGACCGTTCCGGCCGTGACGCTCCACACCCGCGCCGACGTCGCGTCCTCGCGTTGGAACGCGGACGACAACGCGCTGACTGTCGATCTCTTGAGCGCGGCGGAACCCTGGCTGCGTGGCGCCGAGATCATCGATGTGCGCCTGCACCGCTGGCGGTATGCGACTCCGCTCGAGCCGCATCCCGAGCCTTGCCTGGTGAAGGCCGACGGCCGGTTGGTCTTCGCCGGCGATGCGTTCGGCGGTCCCCGGATCGAAGGCGCCTTCCTGTCGGGGCGGGCGGCCGCCGATGCCGTCGTGAACGGGATCCCGTGATGGTCGTGGTGTGCTGGAGCACGGCGCACATTCATCGAGCGCCCAGCCGTCGCGCTCAACCTCCGTGTTCTGGTGCTCGATCCGGTCTGCGACGGCGACGCGGATCATGCGCTGGTCGCTGCAGCCCTTTCATGCGCGACGAGTAGTCCCACGACGACACCACGAGCGTGCCGATGGGTCCTCCCGACTTCCCGATACCTCTCGCACCACAGCACGCCCCCGACCATCCCGCAGTCGTTCGCATCGTCGGCGGGCCGCGCACTGCGCCCGGATCGGCACACTCCGGACGTAAGCGAATTAGGCTCCCGGTCCTTGATCGAGGCCGGGGCAGGCACCGCGACCATCTTGTACACCGATGTGGTCGGGAGCACGCAGATGCGGGCGCGCCTCGGCGACGTCGAGGCCGATCTGGTCCGGCGCCGCCACGACGAGGTCCTCCACGCGGCGGTCACGAAGCACGGCGGCACCGTGGTGAAAGGGCTCGGCGACGGCATCCTCGCCGCGTTCGGCGCCACGGCCGAGGCCGTGAACGCGGCCCACGAGATCCAGCGCGAGATCGACCGGGCGAACCGCCAGAGCCGTGAGGACCGGCGCATCGAGGTGCGCGTCGGCATCAGCGCGGGCGACGTGTCCTGGGAGGACGGCGACTGTCACGGCACGCCGGTCGTGACCGCAGCCCGACTCTGCGACTCGGCCGACGGTTCGCAGATCCTCTGCGACGACCTCGTGCGCGGCCTCGCCCGCGGCCACACCGAGCTCAGCTTCGTGCTCATCGGCGAGATCGAGCTCAAGGGTCTGCCCGAGCCGGTCATCGCGTTCGAGGTGCCGTGGTCGGCGGCGGTCGCGACGCAGTCTCCCCTTCCCGCGCCATTGCGTCGTCAGGGTGGCGAGCTCCCGTTCGCGGCACGCGAGGACGAGCGCCTCCGGCTCACCGAGGCCTGGAAGCGCGCGCAAGTCGATCGCGCCACGACCGTGCTCCTCGCGGGCGAGCCCGGCATCGGCAAGACCCGCCTCGCGTCGGAGCTCGCGCGTCACGCGCACGACGAAGGCGCGCTCGTGGTGCTCGGCCGCTGCGACGAGCACGTGGCCGCACCTCACGCGCCCTGGACCGAGCTGCTGCGCCAGGTCGTGACGAACGTCGGCGACGACGTCATCGTCGACCACGTCGCGCGGCACGGCGGCGAGATCGGTCGGCTCGTTCCCGATCTGGCCCGGCGCGCACCCGACGCGCCTCCGCCGACGGCAACGGATCCCGACACCGAACGGCTTCTGCTCTTCGACGCAGTGGTCGGTCTCCTCGCCGCCGCGGCAGAGATGCAACCGGTCGTCGCCCTGCTCGACGACGCGCACTGGGCCGACGCGGGCAGCGTCAACCTCCTCCGCCACGTCGTCGGCCACCTCGACCCCGACACCCACATCCTGGTGATGGTCACCTACCGGGACACCGACATCGACCGCAGCCACCCCCTCTCCGGAGCGCTCGCCGACCTGTACCGCGCGGCCGGCGCCGAGCGCATCGCGCTTCGCGGTCTCGACGAGGCCGGCATGCGCGCGTTTCTCGAGGCCGCGGGTGGCAGTCCCCTCGAGGCTGAAGGGGTCGCGCTCGCGCATCGACTCGCCGCGGAGACCGACGGCAACCCATTCTTCGTCACCGAGGTGCTCCGCCACCTCGTCGAGACCGGCGCGCTCGTCCAAGTCGACGGCGTGTGGGTCGGGACCGTCGCTCCGGGCGAAGCCGGGCTCCCCGAGGGGGTGCGCGACGTCGTCGGCCAGCGGCTGTCGCGGCTCTCGCCGGCGGCGAACGACCTCCTGCGCACTGCGGCCGTGTTCGGTCGGGAGTTCGAGACCGAGCTCGTCGGCACCGTCATGCAGGTCGACGAAGACGCAGCCGTCGACGGCCTCGACGAGGCCGTCGAATCGCAGCTCGTCGACGAGGTCGAGGGGAGTCCCGGCAGGCTCAGCTTCGCGCACGCGCTCGTGCGTCAGACCCTGCTCGAGGAGCTCAGCACCAACAAGCGGGTCCGACTCCACCGCAAGATCGCCGAGCTGCTCGACGGCCGACCCGGTACACCGATCGAAGTGCTCGCGCATCACTACCTCGAGGCCGCGGTCTCCGGCGTCGCCGATCGGGCGGTCGAGTGCGCGCGCGAAGCCGCGCGCGCCGCGAGCAGCCGCATGGCCTACGAGGACGCGCTCGGGTTGTACGAACGGGCCCTCGAGCTCGTCGACGACCCCGGGTTCCGAGCGGAGCTCCTCTCGGAGACTGCCCTCGCCCTCCACGCCCTGGGGAACGCCGGGCTGGCCCACGACCGCGCGCTCGAAGCCGCCGAACTCGCCCGCCGAACTCGCGATGCGGCATCCCTCGCGAACGCGGGGATCGCCTACCAGGGCGAGCTCGGCGTGTGGGCGAGCCCGGCCGACCCTGTCGGAGCCGAGATCATCCGCGAGGGCCTCGCCATGCTGGGGACCGAGCGACCGGACGTGCGCGCCCGGGCCCTCGCGGCGCTGGGGCACGGGCTGATCCTGTCGCCCGGCGCCGAGGCGCTCCCCGCGGCCGACGACGCGATCGCCGCCGCGCGAGAGGCTGCCGACGATCACGCGCTCCTCCACGCGCTCATGGTCCGCGCCTGGGCCGTGCGCGGCGTCCTTCCCGTCGCGGCTCGACGGGAAGCCGCCGACGACGCGATCTCGGCCGCACGCGATCGCGGCGACCGGTGGTACGAGCTGTCGTCGTGGTACCACCTCGGGAGCGCGCGGCTGAACGACGGCGATCTCGTCGGGGCAGCCGCCGCGTTCCAGGAGGCATCGCAACTCCGGGGCGGCCTCGAGGGTTGGGCGATCGCCGACTTCCGCGCCTCACTCGCACTCGCCCAGGGCCACTTCGGCGAGGCAAACCGGCTCTCGGATGCCGCGCACGCGATCGGTGGGCCGCTCGGCGACACCAACGACGGGATCCATGCTCTCCAACGGTGGAACTCGGCCCGCTTGACCGGGAACTCCGAGGCCGCCGGTCACTGGCACGAGCAGTGCGCGGCGACGTTGGTCGGACTCATGCTCCCGACCGGACCGCTCACCGCCCTGCAGTCCGGGCGCGTGCCCGACGCACGGGACCTCTTGGCGACCTGGGTACACGACGTTCAGCCTCTCGTTCCGATGCTCATGCGCCACCCGGCCCTCCCGTGGGTCTCGGAGCTCGCGCTCAGGCTCGACGAGCTGACCGGGCTGGAGGACCTGGTGGAATACGCCGAGCGCTTCGCCGGGGACCTGCTCGGCTCCGACGCCGGGATCCAAGGTGCGGCCGATGTGGCCCGCGGCCGCTTCGCCGCGGTGAAGGGCGACCTCGACCGAGCCGTCTCCCTACTCGAGGAGGGCCACGCGCTCCACGTGCGCCTCGAGCTGCACGCATTGGTCGTCGAGAGCGGCCTCGACCTCGCCAGCGTGCTCCTGCGTCGCGGCGCCCCTCGCGACCGCGAGCGGGCGACCGAGCTGCTCACCGCGACCATCGACCTCGCGCGCGAGTTGGGGATGACACCGTCCTTCGAACGCGCGAGCGCGCTCGTCCCCTGACCGACCGCAACCCATCACGCGTGGTGTCGGAGGGGCGAGCCCAACCCCAGGTACATGGGACCCCTGGGAAGGGTGGCTCAGAATGCGGATGACGGAATCGGCCGCCCGTGCCGACTTGCCTCAACTCGGCGACACGACCGAGATCCCGGTCGCGGCTGCAGCGTCAGCAAGGCGCTCGTCGTAGGTCACGATTCCCTCGAGGTCGGGAGACCGGTTCGCGATTCTCGGCAGCGAGCCAGGCGCGTAGCGCCTCGGTCTCTGGCTCGCCGACGACGAGCTTCACCAGTGCAGAGGTGGCGACGTAGTAGGCCACTCAGTACCGCTCGGCGTGGCGCATCTCGTCCAAGGCAGCCGTCGCGTCCGGCCCGGCGTCTGGAGCTGGAAGCTCGGAGAGCGAGCGGCGCGCCGGCCGCGCGCGACCCGCGTCGATCAGAGCGCGGAGACGCGACGACGGGATCGCCGTCATGCGTGCGACCGGTCGACCCCGATCTGTGATCGTGACCGTCGATCGTGACCGTCTCACCCGCCGCCGCCTCCGCGACGACCGCCGATGCGTTCTGCTTGAGCGCTCGGATACCAACCTCAGACATCACATCGTCTCGACGATCAGACCGATGTGGGTGAAGAAGTTCAGTGCGCCGAAACCGACGAGCGCCAGGCCGCTCAGGAGCCATGCCCATCCACTCACCACCAGCCACCGGCGCGACAGGGACAACCCCAGCGTGAAGGCGATCGCACCCACGCCGACCAGCGCCCAGATGCCCGAGATGAACGTCGCCTCGACCCAGGGATACGCGGCGAAGTACCAACCCGAGATCGGCTCCTGTGGCGGCGCGGCGAACAGGCGGTACCGCATCCCGGCCGCGCCGATCGCGATGAGTCCCAGTCCGAGTCCGGCGACGAACACCGACACCGGCCGTGCCGTGTCGCACAGGCGGTCGATCGGGTCCGGGGAATCGAGCACGATCGCACCTCGACGCCAAGCGAAGAACGCCCCCGCGAAGAGCAGCACACCGAAGCCGAGCGACGTCTCACCGAAGATGATGTTGTCGAACGGATACGCCGGAGCGAGCGGCCACGTGAGCGTCATGTGGAGCCCGGTCGCGACCAGGATCAGCCCTGGCACACCGAGCCCGAGGGCATAGCCGAACGGGTCGGCGCGACTGGGATCACGGCTGAGTTGCCTCCCCAGCATGACCAGCACGAGCAGGCCTGAGCCAGCGGCGACGGCCATGATGGTGTTGTAGAGCGGGAGCTCGTTCCAGTCGATGGTGAGATCCGACGCGGCCAGTACCGCAGCGGCGGGTGCTGAGTGCATGGTGCCCTTTCATCGGCCTCCACGCGCTCTACCCGCGCATTGACTCACTCGAAACTGAAGCGTGGGTGGTTTCGTTGCCTCATTTCGGAATCTCCGCTTCTGGAGTGGTCGCGCTACGCCTGACTGATGGGGGGAGGGGTGAGAAGTCCGAGGGATGTGGGTACCACAGACCCTCGTAGCAGTGACCACAGGAGGTTCCAACGATGAGCGAGGGCACCGAGCAGCTGGCATCGAACCAGACCGACTCAGCGGACGGCGCTGAGTCGTCGAGCCCATTCACTGACGAGCAGCGGAGCTATCTGCGCTTCGGCGCCATGATCGGCACCGCCACGGTCGTGATGTTCGCCTTCATGTACCTGAACACGTATCAGTGGGACCACATCCGCTGGAGCGAGACCCGCGCCTACATGGCCCTGCTCATGGGCGGAACGATGGCGGTGATCATGCTGGCCTTCATGCTCGGCATGTACAAGAACCGAAAGGTGAACCTCGCCATCCTCGCGGCCGCCCTACTGGTCTTCGGGGCCTCGTTGTGGCTCGTCCGCAGCCAAACAACCGTGGACGACACCTCGTACATGAACGCCATGATCCCGCACCACTCCATCGCGATCCTCACGAGCGAGAACGCCGGAATCGAGGATGTCCGGGTGCGAGACCTCGCCGACGGGATCATCGTCGCTCAGCGCGAGGAGATCGACGAGATGAAGTGGCTCATCGCCGACATCGAGAAGAACGGGGTCGCTCGGACCGAGGCCGAGGCGGCGGAGCGTCCGGTGCCCGACTTCGAAGCCCGTCCATGACGCCCTTCCGCCGACCCACACTCCTCGGTCACCAGCGGTAGCGTCGATCGATGCTTCGATCTCGCTCACTGTTCGTCGCCGTGGCCGCTGCATCCGTGCTGATCGTCGGGTGCTCGACGGACTCGACCGGGTCGGGAGCCACAGACACCACCGTGGCGGCGGCAGCATCACCCGAACTCCTGGGTGTCGACGAGTTCGCTGTGGCCATCGAGAATCCCGGCGTCGTCACCATCAACGTGCACGTCCCCGACGAGGGAGGCCTCCCCGGAACGGACCTGTCCATTCCGTTCGACCAGATCGATCGCTCCGAGGAGCTTCCCACCGATCTGGACACTCCCCTTGCGGTCTACTGCAGGTCCGGCAACATGTCTGCGGACGCCGTGCGCGACCTCGACTCTCTGGGGTACACGAACGTCGTCGAACTCGACGGCGGCTTCAATGCCTGGGTCGCGAGCGGCGAAACACTGCTCGAACCCGCGCCCTGAGCGGTCCGCCGAACTCCTCGGTCATCGAGAACTGCGTGCCTTCGACGGCAGTCAGCCGGAAGGTTCGTTACCCTTGAACAGACCGAGCGGCATGCCGTCGGACCAGGCACCCGTTCGCGCGGAGCGGCGATGTGGCGTTCGACGCGGAATCGCTTCGCCATCACCGTGCCCGCATCCGGTTGTTGCGAGCGTTGTGCTCGACCTCGGCCAGGCCGAGCACCTCGAGCACCGGCGGCACGTAGTTGCCGAACCGGCCCCGCAGCCCCATCTTCAAGCCGTACCAGCCGCGCACCGGATTCGCGGGGTCCCTCCCCCAGGCCTCGACGGTGTCGTCGGCCGCCGGCTTCTGCTCGTCGGCATTGCCCAGGGCCACCCAGTCACCGCGTTCGGTCAACATGGCGTGCAGGTCCTCGATGCAGCTCAGCTGGTAACGAAGCTCGGTCGAGCCGACCTGGACGACCAGGGCCGGCGGAGTGGCGGCGGGATCGCGATAGGCCTCGAACTCGGACTTGCCCGGTGGGGTCGTCAACACCCACGGGTCGTCCGGAGCACCGGTTCCTTCGACATCGATCGCTGACATCCCTGCTCCTCCTGCCCGGGATCCGCTCGGGTGGTTCGAGGTGACCATACAGCCGATACCTGACATCTCTTGTCATGATCCCCGATCGCCGTCATGATTCTCCCCGTGCGCGCCGGCCGGCTGATCTCCCTCCTCTTGATCCTGCAGGAAGGCGGACGCGTCACGGCATCGCGACTCGCGGAGGAGCTGCAGGTGAGCGAGCGCACTGTGCTGCGTGACATCGACGAGCTGTCAGGCGCCGGCGTACCCGTCTATGCGACTCGCGGCCCGGGCGGAGGGTTCCAGCTCCTCGAGGGCTTCCACACCCAACTGACCCCCCCCATTCCAACATCGACGGTCGACCGCCGCGGGAATTCGCGCCGGGCTCGCGTCCGCATCACGCCCGAAGGGCGCCGCCTGGCCGCGGTGCTCCAGGTGCTCCAGCCCCTGCGAGTCAGCCGGCAGGTCCCTCGCGACGCAGCAGGGTGGATCGAGGCGACGTTTCGGATCCGCTCGACGGAGAGCACGATCGTCGATCTCCTCTCGCTGGGGCCGGATGTCGAGGTGCTCGCCCCGGCCGACCTCCGCGAGGCCGTGGCGCACCGGGTTCGTCACACCGCTCGGCTCTACGCCACTGGCGGCACGGCGCTGGTAGGCACGGCGAGGCCGAGGTAGGCCCGGCGAGCTGGAGCAGGTAGAACGGCCCACGCAACCGCCAGATCGGACCGGCGTGTGTCCAGCTCCCGCAGCGCTCGCTCGACTCAGAGCAGGACGGTGGCCTCGGCGAGTGTCCCGCGGGACACGATGTCGCGCGGTCACGATGCGTGACCATCTCAACGACGACCAGCGACGCGCCCACCTACGCGACCCGCAACCGCCAGATCTGGACCGGTGAGCATGCCGCTGCGACACCCTCCGATCACCATCACGGTCGACGGCCGTCCCGTCGCCCTCCTCACCCCGATAGTCGGACGCACGCGCTGGATGCCCCGCGAGACGTTCGTCCAGACCGTCCTGGCGCACCAGGCCGACCCCGCACTCCGACGCAACCTCGACTCTCTCGCACCCGACACCACCGATGAGCTTTCTCTGTGATCAGCCGAGCTCTCGCCGACACGTCGATCTTCATCGCCAACGAGACGGAACGCCTCCTGGACCCCGGCGCGCTCCCCGACGAACTCGCCATCTCCGTCATCACCATCGGCGAACTCCGAGCCGGCGTCCTCGCAGCAAGCGACCTCGCCACCCGAGACCGACGCCTCCGCACCCTGACCGCCGCGCTCGCCCTCGACACCATCCCGATCGACACGATCGTGGCCGAACGATGGGCACAGCTCCGTGTGCTCCTTCGCGACCGCTCGCTTCGCATGGGTGTCAACGACTCGTGGATAGCAGCGACCGCCATGGCCCTCGACATCCCCGTGCTCACCCGCTACGGCGGGTTCCCGGCACTCGATGAATTGCAGGTCCGCCGCGCATGAAACACGCTCTGGTCGCTGCCCGTGTAGGACAGTGCGTGTCGGATCCGGCGCGTGTCGAGTCATGCGTGGGGGCCTGCCGAGCGATCGATGCCCGTCATTGCGACGCTCGCACACGCCACCCTTCACGCACGGTCCGCATGGGCGCGCAATCGTGCTCGCCTCCTCGTCTCGAGCGGTTCCGTGCCGATCATGAGGCTGCCTCGAGGAGCGCGAGGAACTCTGCCGGCGAGTACACCGGAAGGCGTTGGGCCAAGTCCAGAAGATGACGGTTCCCGGAGACGATGGCCGCCGGCGCGGCTGCGGCGAGCGCGATGAGGTAGTCATCTCCCGGGTCGGCAGAACGGAGGCTGGGTGGGTCGTCGGGGTCGCCGACCGTTTGCGCCTCGCGGCGGAGCAGGTCGACCAGTTCCCGCACCTCTGCGGGGTTGATGCGCTCGCGCTGCTTGGGTTCCGCTTGCGCGCGCTCGAGCTCGGCCAGCAGCAGTACGGACACGACAAGCTCGAAGGCCCCATCGAGCCACGCACGCATGACCTTGGCCGGCGCGCCGGTCTGCCCGCGTCGAGCGGACGAGGTGACGTCGATCCCGATGCTTGCCCGTTCGAGCGGTGCGACACTGCCTGGTCGACGATCCGACCCCAACGAGCACGAGGGACATCCGATGGCCGAAGCAGGCGAGCGCGAGATCGAGTTCGAGGAGTCTTCGGGGCGCCACGCCACCAACCTCGAGCTCTTCCTCGACCTCGTGTTCGTGTTCGCGGTCACCCAGATCGCCGGCGTCCTCGCCTCGGTCGACGACCTTGCCGGGTTCGGTCGCGGCCTGCTCCTGGCCTGGCTCGTGTGGTGGCTGTGGTCCCAGTTCACGTGGCTCGGCACCGCGATCGACCTGACCGACCGTTCGCTCAACCAGTTCCTGATCCTCGCCGCGGTCCCACTCGCCGTCCTCATGGCCGTTGCCATACCCGACGCCTACGGCGACACCGGGGTCGAGTTCGCCGGCGCGTACCTCGCGGTCAACCTCTGGGCCATCGCCATCCAGGGCCGCGGGCTCTGGAGCGTTCCCGCGACGCGACGGGCGTGGCTCCAGTTCGCGCCGCTCGCTACCCTCGCACCGTGTCTGTTGTTGTTCGGAGCGTTCTTCGACGAAGGCCCGCGCACGGCGATCTGGTGCGTCGTCGCAGCGTTCACGATCGGCTCTGCGATCTTGGGCGGCCGGCGCGACCCGTCGGGCGAGAACATGTGGACGATCGACCCGGTGCACTTCTCGGAGCGCCATTCCCTGTTCGTGATCATCTCCCTCGGCGAGGTGCTCGTCGCAGTCGGCGTCGCCGCGTCGACCGTTCCGCTCGACGCCACGATCGGCCTCGGCATCGTCGGGGCAGTGTCGGTCGCGTGCGTGTTCTGGTGGACGTACTTCTCCTACGTCCCGGGAGTGATCGAAGCCCGACTCGCCCAGAGCCACGCGCTCGACCGAGGCCGAGTGGCCCGCAACAGCTTCACCTTCGGGCACTTTCC
This sequence comes from Acidimicrobiia bacterium, assembly GCA_038222385.1. Lineage (GTDB taxonomy): Bacteria > Actinomycetota > Acidimicrobiia > IMCC26256 > JANYLB01 > JANYLB01. Next base: position 14 of record JBBRHS010000028.1, on the reverse strand, counting down.
ACTCGTCTTCGGCA
>JBBRHS010000027.1:0-15237 GCA_038222385.1 Acidimicrobiia bacterium | reverse complement strand
CCGCACTCGCGGCGTGGCGCGGCGCCCGGAGCATCGCCCTCGCGCCGCCGAGTGAGTAACTAGCGCGCGCCGCGCACGAGCGCGCCCGGCCGGGCGCCGGTGTCCTCGCCTGCGTCCTGCACCACCTCGCCGCTCACGATCGTGGCGACGTAGCCGTCGGCCTTCTGGGTGAAGCGGCGGGCGTCGCCGGGGAGGTCGTAGACCATCTCGGGCGCGTGCAGCTGCATGCCGTCGAGGTCGAGCACGTTGAGGTCGCCCTTCAGTCCGGGGCGGACGGTGCCGCGGTCGCCGAGACCGTAGAGCGACGCGGTGTCGGCCGTCATCTTGCGGACGACCCACTCGAGCGGGAGGCGGTCGCCGACCCGGTCGCGGACCCAGTGCGTGAGCATGAACGTCGGCGTGCTCGCGTCGCACGTGGTCCCGCAGTGCGCACCACCGTCACCGAGACCCCACGCGCTCGTCGGGTGGAGCAGCATCTCGCGCACAGGATCGAGGTTCTGGTTCGAGAAGTTCAGCAGCGGCCGCATCACGAGCGCGGTGCCGCCGTCGGCGAGCAACAGGTCGTAGTACAGCTCGAAGACGTCTCGTCCCTCGCGTGCAGCCCGGGCCGCGATGCTGTCGGCGGGATCGGGCTCGTACACCGGGGGATCACCGAGCGGGAACGACTTCGCCGGGTCGACGAACTGCACCATCGCGGGGTCGAGCTCTTGCGCCGAGCGCACGAGGCGGGCGCGGACGCCGGGGTCCTGCATGCGCGCGACGCGCTCGGGGAGCGGGAGGATCGCGAGCGAGCCCCACTCGGGCGCGTAGGCGAACGGATGGAAGGTCTGCAGCCCGAGGAGCAGGGTGACGGGACGCCCGGCGACCTGGGGTCGGATCCGCGCCCCTTCGGTCACGGCGTCGCCCGCGAGGCGGAGCATGTCGCGCCACGCGTCGGGATCGTGGTCGTTCTGCGTGAGCGCGAAGGTGACCGGGCGCCCGATGGCGGCCGAGAGCTTGCGCATCCACGCCATCTCGCGCTCGGGCGCCGCGAGGTCCTCACCCAGCGCACCGGCAGGCGCGAGCTCGAACACGGCGGTGCCGCGGTCGCCGAGCACGCGACCAAGGCCGAACAGCTCGTCTTCGGCCGCGAACGTGCCCGGGACGGGTTCACCGTCGATCGCCATGTGGGCGATCGTGCGCGACGTGGAGAGGCCGAGCGCGCCGACGTCGATCGCTTCACCGATGATCGCCGCCATCGCGTCGATGTCGTCGGGGGTCGCGGGCTGGTTCTTCGCGCCGCGCTCGCCCATTACGTAGACGCGCACCGAACCGTGCGGGATCTGGGTACCGACGTCGAGCGACTTCGGCATGCGGTCGACCGCGTCGAGGTACTCCGGGAACGTCTCCCAGCCCCACTGGATGCCGGCGGAGAGCGCGGCGCCGGGGATGTCTTCGACGCCCTCCATCAGGCCGATGAGGTAGTCGTGCTCGTCGGGCTTGACCGGCGCGAACCCGACGCCGCAGTTGCCGATCACGACGGTGGTCACGCCGTGCCAGCACGACGGGGTGAGGGTCGGATCCCAGGTGATCTGGCCGTCGTAATGCGTGTGCACGTCGACGAAGCCCGGCGTGACGGTCAGTCCGTCGGCATCGATCGTGCGCCGACCACCACCGACGTCGTCGCCGACCTCGGTGATGACGCCGTCGTCGATCGCGACATCCGCCGGTCGGGGCGCCTCGCCCGAACCGTCGACGAGCGTTCCGTTCTTGACCACCAGATCATGCATGCATGTCAGCGTAGGGGGTGGCCCAACCTGACGTCGCGGTCAGGCAATCCGTAGGATTGCCCCATGCCGATTGGGATCACCGAGGAACACGACGCGCTCCATCAGGCCGTGCGGGGTTGGGCCGAGCGTTCCTGCCCGCCTGCGGTGCCGCGGGCGCTGCTCGATGCCGGATCCGAGGGCCGCCCCGAGTTCTGGGACGCGCTCGCCGAGCAGGGATGGCTCGGCCTGCACGTCGACGAGGTGCACGGCGGCTCGGGTTACGGCCTCCCCGAGCTCGTCGTGGTGCTCGAGGAGCTCGGTCGGGTCGTCGCTCCGGGTCCGTTCCTCGCCACCGTGCTCACCGCGGCCGTGCTCAAGGCCGCGGGCAAAGACGTCGCCGCGGCCCACGCGGGCGGCCTGGCCGACGGATCGCTCGTCGGCACGGTCGCGCTCGGCGGCTCCCTCGCCGCGGAGGAGCAGGCCGACGGGTCGCTCCGGGTCGCGGGCACGCTGCGCCCGGTGCTGTCGGGCCACCTCGCCGATCTCGTCATCGCCGATGCCGGCGGCACGTGGGTCGTGCTCGAAGCGGGTGCATCGGGCGTGGGCGACTTCACCGCGGTCGAGTGCACGAGCGTCGACCTCACCCGACGCGTCGCCGAGGTCATCGTTGCCGATGCGTCGATCCCGCCGGCCCGCCAGCTCCGCGAGATCGCGACCCCCGAGGTGCGCGACCTCGCCGCGGTGCTCTTCGCCGCCGACGCGGTCGGCGCGTCGCAGTGGTGTGTGGAGACCGCGGCCGAGTACGCCGCCGACCGACGTCAGTTCGGGCGTCCGATCGGGCAGTTCCAGGGCACGAAGCACCGCTGCGCCAACATGCTCTCGCGTACCGAGCTCAGCCGGGCCGCCGTCTGGGACGCGGCGCGTGCCGTCGGCGACGACGACGCCGGTCCACTCACCGCCGCGTCGGCCGCCGCGCTCGCCATCGAGTCGTTCCTCGACACTGCGAAGGACTGCATCCAGGTGCTCGGTGGCATCGGCTTCACCTGGGAGCACGACGCGCACATCTACCTCCGACGCGCCGTGACGACCCGCGCCCTGCTCGGTGGTTCGGGGTCGTGGAAGGCGCAGGCCGCGACGATCGCGATGGGCGGCGCCCGTCGTCGCCTCACCGTCGACCTGCCGCCCGAGGCCGAGGCCCACCGGGAGGAGCTGCGCGCGTTCCTCGAGGAGATCGCACCGCTCGACCCGAAGGAGCAGCGCGTCCGCATCGCCGACGCCGGCTACATCTCACCGTCGTGGCCGAAGCCGTGGGGGCGGGAAGCCGACGCCGTCGAGCAGCTCGTGATCGAGGAGGAGTTCCGGCGGGTCAAGATGATCCGGCCGAGCATCACCATCGGCAACTGGGCCCTCCCGCCGTTGATCATCTACGGCACCGAGGAGCAGCGGCAGCGCTGGATCCCGCCGACCATGCGCGGCGACATCGAGTGGTGCCAGCTCTTCAGCGAACCGGGCGCGGGTTCCGACCTCGCCGGACTGTCGACCAAGGCCGAGAGGGTCGAGGGTGGCTGGCTGATCAACGGCCAGAAGGTCTGGACGTCGTTGGCGCACCGCGCGCAGTGGGGGATCCTGCTCGCCCGGTCCGACCCCGACGCGCCGAAGCACAACGGCATCTCGTTCTTCATGCTCGACATGAAGACCCCCGGCATCGACATCCGCCCGCTGCGTGAGCTCACGGGCGAGGCGTTCTTCAACGAGGTCTTCTTCGACGACGTGTTCGTGCCCGACGACTGCCTCGTCGGCGAGGCGAACGACGGATGGCGGGCCACCCGCACCGCGCTCGCGAACGAACGGGTGTTCATGGGCGGCGGCGCGACGATCGGCGCCGGCGTACGCGGCATTCTCGGCATGCTCCGGGAGCAGGGCCGCGAGTCCGACACCGCGGCACTGGTCGAGGCCGGCGACCTCGTCGTACGGGACTACGCGTTGTCGGTGTTGGGTTTCCGCCTCACGCTCTCGAAGCTGAGTGGCGTCGATCCGTCGGGCTCGGAGGCTGCGGTGCGCAAGCTGCTCGGCGTCGAGCAGGACCAGCGGGTCAACGAGGTCGGCCTGGGCTTCATGGCCGGCGAGGGTGCGATCGCCGACGGCCCCGCGGCGAACTGGGCCCGCCAGTTCCTGTTCAGCCGTCAGCTCACGATCGCCGGTGGCACGAGCGAGATCCAACGCAACATCATCGCCGAACGCACCCTCGGCCTCCCCCGCGACCCCTGACCCATCCCACCCGCACGAAAGCCCCGTCCCAACCACCGCGGAGTTGGGCGCGTTCTGGTCCTCTGTGGACCGAAACGCGCCGAACTCGGCGGCTCGGAGGGTAGGGATCGGGATTCTGGGGTCAGGGGCGGAGGGAGTTGCGGAGCTCGTACTTCTTGACCTTGCCCGAGGGGGTGCGGGGGAGGGCGTCGACGACGTGGAGCTCTTCGGGCCACTTCTGGCGGGCGAGTCCGGCGGCCTCGAGGTGGGCGCGCATCGTGTCGAGGTCGGGGGCCGTGGCGTCGGGGAGGACGCGCACGAACGCGCAGGCGTGCTCGCCGAGGCGCGCGTCGGGCGCGGCGACGACGGCGACCTCGGCGACGCCGGGAATGCGGGCGACCTGTTCTTCGACTTCGACCGCGCTGATGTTCTCGCCGCCGCGGATGATGATGTCCTTGATCCGGTCGGTGATGGTGAGCGCGCCGTGGTCGTCGAGCACGCCGACGTCGCCGGTCGAGTACCAACCGTCGGCGTCGACCGCGGTTGCGGTCAACTTGGGATCGGTGTAGCCGGCAAACAGGTCGGGGCCGCGACTCAGGATCTCGCCGGGCGACCCGACGGAGACATCGTGACCGGCTTCGTCGACGAGGCGGATCTCGACCCCGGGGAGGGGGCGGCCGTCGGTGTAGCCGCGCACCTCGTATGGATCGTCGTGGGTGCTGCCGGTGGTCGACGGGTGCTCGGTCGAGCCGTAGGAGCGCACGATCGAGACCCCGAGGTCGCGGGCCCGGTCGACGAACGCCGCGGGCACCGGCGCGCCACCCAGGCCGACCCGCCCGATGAGCGCCCGGTGCTCGGCGGTGCACGTCGGGTCGTCGAGGAGGCTCTGGAGGAAGAACGTGGAGCCCGCGCCCGACGTCACCCGGCACTCGAGCATCGCGGCCAGCACGCGGGCCGGGTCCCACACGTCGGTGAGGTAGACGCCGAGACCCTGGGTGAGGGGGAGGAGCAGCCCGGCCTGCATTCCGATCGCATGACCGACCGGCGCCCCGTTCAGGATCGGGGTGCGGCCGGTGGCCGACATCGTGGCGACCTGGTGGATCTCGGCGATGAGGGTGCGGTGGGTGTGCACCACACCCTTCGGCGACGCGGTGGTGCCCGACGTGTACCCGACGACCGCCGGCGAGTCGGGGTCGTCGGGACTCGGTCCGTCGAACGGATCGCCGAACAGCGCGTCGAAGCCGATTGCGTCCGCGGGGAGCGGCCCGTCGCCGACGATCGCGACGGTCTCCAAGTCGGTGAGGCCCGGCCGCAGCTCCTCGAGACCAGCCAGGTAGTCGAGGTGTCCGAACCGGTCGGTGGTGATCAGGACGCGGGCCTCCGACTCGCGCAGCACGTATCCGACCTCGTGCGGTCCGTAGAAGTGCACGATCGGCACGAGCGTCGCCCCGGTGAGGGCGACGGCGTAGAACGTCACCGCGGCTTCGAGCCAGTTCGGGAGCTGGAAGGCGACGACGTCGCCGGGGCCGATCCCGCGGTCGATCAACCCGCCGGCGAGCTCGCGGGCCCGGTGGGCGACGTCGCCGATCGACGTCTCCGCCGGACGGGTGTCGGACCAGATCCGGACCGCCAGCCCGGGGGAATCGACGAACGCCCGGTTGACGACCGCACCGAGGGTGGCGTCGGTCCACCACCCCTCGGAGCGGTAGCGGGTCGCGAGCTCCGGCGCAGTGGTCCGGAGGGGCCAGTCGGCGGGCACGGCGCGCAGACTACGTCGCCGGCGCGAGAGTTGACACTCGTGTCAGGAAACTTGTAGCAAGGAGCCGTGACGGAACAGAAGCTCTTCTTCGAAGAAGTCGCCGAAGGGGTCATGGCCCCCGAGGTGTCGCACACGCTCACCCGCACCGATCTGGTGATGTACGCCGGGGCCTCGGGCGACTTCAACCCGATGCACACCGACGAGGTGTCGGCCAAGGAGGCCGGTCTGCCCAGTGTCTTCGGGCACGGGATGTTGACCGCGGGGATCCTCGCGACGGCCGTCACCGATTTCGTCGGGGTGGGGAACCTGCGCAACTACAAGGTGCGGTTCACCAAGCAGACGTGGCCGGGGGAGACCCTCACCACGCGCGTCGTCGTGCAGAGGAAGTACGACGACGAGGGCGAGCACCGCGTCGACCTCGAGTGCACGGTCGTGAACCAAGACGGCGAGGCGAAGCTCACCGGGGTCGCCGTCGCGGCCCTGCCCGCGCGGGCGTAGGGTCGGTCCATGACCCGGTTCGACCTCCCGAGCCCCGATCTCGAGACGCAACCCTTCTGGGACGCGGCCAAAGAAGAGCGCTTGCTCATCCGGCACTGCAACGCCTGTGGCGAGTACCACTTCTACCCGCGTCCGTTCTGTCCGAGCTGTTGGAGCGAAGACGTCGAGTGGTTCGACGCGAGCGGTCGGGCGACGCTCTACACGTGGTCGGTCGTGTACCAGAACGACCTCCCGCCGTGGCCGGCGCGCGTGCCGTACGTTGCCGCGGTCGTCGACCTCGCCGAGGGTCCACGGATGCAGACCAACGTCGTCGACTGCGAGTTCGACGCACTGACCGACGGCATGGAGCTCGAGGTCGTGTTCCAGGAGACGAGCGAAGACTTCACGATCCCCGTCTTCCGGCCGGTCACCTCGCAGTGACCCCGCAGCCCGACGACTGGAGCTTCCCCTTCGAGGGTCCGCTCCACGAGGTGTTCCCGTCGCTCCACGAGTCGCAGAGCGCGTGGCTGAGTCAGATCGATTCGCTCCCGGCGCCCGACCGCAAGACGCACGAGCTCATCCGCCTCGTGTGCACGGTCGTGCTGCGCAACCACGAAGGCATCGTCCGGCACGCCAGGCTCGCGCGCGAGGTCGGCGCGACGTGGGAAGAGGTGCTCGGTTCGATCATGCTCACGACCCCGGGATTCGGGATGCTCTGTGCGGTCGAGGCAATGCCCCACGCCCGTCGTGGGTTCGACGCCGCGCCCCCGCCCGAAGCCGACTGAGCGCCTGCTGCACGCGATGAGTCCCGACGCCGAGCTCCCCTTCCGGATCCTGCCCGAGGTCACCGACCGCAACCGGTTCTTCTGGACGGGTGGTGAGCAGAACGAGCTGCGCTTCCTCCGCTGCGACGACTGCCGCTACTACATCCACCCGCCCACGCCGATCTGTCCGATCTGCCACTCGAAAGCGTTGACGCCCGAGGCCGTGTCGGGCAACGCCACGTTGCACACGTACTCGGTGAACCACCAGGCGTGGATGCCCGGGCCCGAGCTGCCCTATGTGGTCGCGATCGTGGAGCTCCCCGAGCAGGAGGGGCTCCGGCTCACGACGAACCTCGTCAACTGCCCGATCGACGACGTCGAGATCGGCATGCCGGTCCACGTCACGTTCGAGGCGCGCGACGAAGACGTGTGGATCCCACTGTTCGAGCCATGTGAGCGCAGCGGAGCGGCCGGACGTGATGCAGAGGACGTGAACGGGTGAGCGGTCGAGGCGGCACAGCGGAGCGAACCGAGATGGCGACCGAGCCTGCCTCATGACCGTCGACCAGGTGATCGAGCGGCGGTCCGTGATCAGCGGGGCGGGGCAATCGGAGGTCGGGCGGAGGCTGTTCCGAGATCCACTCGAGCTCACCCTCGACGCGTGCCTCGCCGCGATCGACGACGCCGGCCTCACCACCGCCGACATCGACGGGATCGCGACCTATCCCGGCCCGATGTCGGTCCCGCCGGGCTTCTCCGGCGCGGGTCTCGTCGACGTGCAGGACGCGTTGCGTCTGAACCTCGGGTGGTACACGGGCGGCATCGAGCTGCCGAGCCAGCTCGGCTCGGTCATCGACGCCTGCCTCGCCGTGGCATCCGGGCTCGCGACCCACGTGCTGTGCTTCCGCAGCGTCTACGAGGGCAGCGCCCAGGGCAGCAAGGGTCGGTCGTCGGTGATGCCGGGGGGCGGCGGGGGAGGTGGGAGCTTCCGAGCCAGCGGGTTCATGGAGTGGACGTTGCCGTTCGCGGCCCCGTCGGCGGCCATCTGGATCGCCATGATGGCCCAGCGCCACTTCCACGAGTTCGGCACCACGCGGGAGCAGCTCGCCCAGATCGCCCTCAACGCCCGCAAGAACGCCGCGCTGAACCCCAACGGCATCTACACCGACCCGATGACGCTCGACGACTACCTGAACGTCCGTATGATCTCGTCGCCGCTGTGCCTCTACGACTGCGACATCCCGTGCGACGGCGCCACCGCGGTGATCGTGTCGCGGGCCGAGACCGCGCCCGATCTACGCAAACCGCCGATCCAGGTGCAAGCCGTCGGGACCGCGTTGCGCGGTCGTCCGAGTTGGGACCAGTTCGACGACCTCACGACCATGGCCTGCCGCGACGCAGCGGCGCAGATGTGGACCCGCACCGACCTCACCCCGGCTGATGTGCAGCTCGCGGAGATGTACGACGGGTTCAGCTTCATCACGATGACGTGGCTCGAGGCGATGGGGTTCTGCGGCAAGGGGGAGTCGGGGCCGTTCGTGGAGGGCGGGGCGCGGATCGCGCTCGACGGCGAACTGCCGCTCAACACGAACGGTGGTCAGCTCTCGGCCGGTCGTCTGCACGGCTACGGGTTCATCCACGAAGCGTGCGTGCAACTCTGGGGCGAGGCCGGCGCCCGGCAGGTTCCGGGCGACCCGGAGGTCGCGGTCGCCGCGGCCGGGGGTGGCCCCCTCGCCGGTTCGCTCCTGCTCACGAAATCGCGCTGAACGAGGCCCCGGCCCGCGGGCACGTCTCGTACTGAATGGTCGAATCCGGTCCGCCGGCTCGACCGCTCACCCGCGTCAGTTCCTCCGCGTGTGGTGTCCGCCGGCTCCCCTCCTTCTCGTAGTGTTGCCTCCCTGATGGGGGTCGATACCGGGGAGCAGAACGCACGCGTCCATTCCGACGCGCGGCGCTTCTGGACGGTGCTCGGGCTGATCGTCGTCGTCGCGCTCGCGGTCCGGATCGTGTTCGTCCTCACGGTCGCCCAGCACGACGACGGCTTCTACGACGCCGCCTATTACCAGCTGCAGGCCGACGCGAACGCCGACGGGCGGTGGTTCACGAACCCGTTCCCGTTCGTCGAGAACCCCGGTCCGGCAGCTGATCATCCACCGCTCACTGCGATCGTGCTCACCCCGGTCTCGGCGCTCTGGCGTACCGACAACGTGCTGCAGATGCGCTTCCTCATGAGTGCGCTCGGGGTCGGCGTGGTGGTGATCATCGGTCTGCTCGGGCGACAGGTCGGCGGCGATCGGGTCGGGTGGTCGGCCGCGGCGCTCGCCGCGGTCTACCCGTACCTCTGGGTGAACGACGGGCTGATCATGTCGGAGACGCTCGCGGCCGGCTTGACCGCGGCCGCCGTGCTCCTCACGTACCGCCTGCGCGCCCGCCCCGGGGTGCCCCTTGCCGTCGGCCTGGGGGTCGTGTGCGGTCTCGCCGCGCTCACCCGGGCCGAGCTCGCGCTGCTCGCGCCGTTGTTGGTGATCCCGACGGCAGTCGGGCTCAGATCGCTCAACACCTCGACGCGGGCGGTGCTCGCAGTCGTCGTCCTTGCCGTGACCGCGATCGTCGTCGCGCCGTGGACCCTCTGGAACTGGGCTCGGTTCGACGAGCCGGTGTTGATCTCGACGAACGAGGGGATCGCGCTCCTGGGCTCGTCGTGTCCGAACGTGTTCTACGGCTCCGCGACCGGGCTCACCGACCTCGGGTGTCTCCCGGATCCATCTCCTGTGGGCGACCAGTCGGTGCAGAGCCGGGCCTATCGCGATGATGCGCTCGAGTACATCGGCAACAACTCCGCCCGGTTCCCGGTCGTGCTGCTCGCCCGGGCGGGCCGGACCTGGAGCGTGTTCCGCCCGGCCGACATGCTCACCGTCAACGAGGGCGAAGGCCGCCCGCGCTGGGTCACCGGGCTCGGGCTCGCGTTCTACTACCCGATGGTGGTGCTCGCGATCGGCGGTGTGGTGATTCGCATCCGGCGGCGCGCATCGGTCTGGCCCCTGATCGTCCCCGCCGTCGTCGTGACGGTCGGAACGCTCATCGCGTACGGCCAGACCCGCTTCCGGGTGCCGGCCGAGCCGAGCATCGTGGTGCTCGCCGCGTTCGCGCTCGTGGCCCTGTCCGACCGCATCGCACGGTCTCGATCCGCGGCCCTGCCCGTCGAAGGTGCTCCCGCCGACGCGGGTGCGGCGAGGGCGTGAGGTGGTGAGCACTCCGGACCGTTTCCGATTCACGAAGGTCTTGTTGCTGATCACCGTGCTCGCGTTCGCAGTGCGCGTCGGCTACGTCGTGTTCGAGCAGTGGGACGAACCGTTGGTCGGCGACGAGGTCACCTACCGTGCGGCTGCGGACCGGCTGGCCGACGGCGACGGGTTCGTGGTCCCCTACGACGCGAAGCGATCGGAAGTGCGGGGTACCGAGCCGGCGGCCGACCATCCGCCGATGACGGTGATGGTCCTTGCCCCCGTGTCGTGGGTCAGCGGGTCGGACGCGAACGCGTTGCGCCTGACGATGGCGCTGCTCGGGACCGTGGCGGTCGGGCTGGTCGGCCTGCTCGGGCGAGCGATCGCCGGCGACCGAGCCGGCCTGATCGCAGCGGGGATCGCGGCGGTGTACCCGAACCTCTGGGTGAACGACGGGCTCGTGATGTCGGAGACGCTCGCAGTCCTCGCGGTCGTGCTCGCGCTGCTCCTCGCGTACCGGTTCATGCGCCATCCCGCCGCGGGCACGGCGCTCGCCCTGGGTGTGGTGTGCGGGGCGGCGGCGCTGATCCGGGTCGAGCTGCTCCTCCTCATTCCGCTCCTGCTCGTCCCGACCGTGCTCCTGGTACGTACGGTGACCCAGCCCGAACAGGTCCAGAACATCGTGATCTCCGTGGCGGCCGTCGCGCTCATCCTCGGACCGTGGGTCGTCTTCAACCTCGGCCGGTTCGAACGCCCAACGCTGGTGTCGACGAACGATGGCGCGGCGCTGCTCGGTGCGAACTGCGACCCCGCGTACTACGGAGACGCGACGGGCTCGTGGGATGCCAGGTGTCTCCCCGCGGTCCGGGGAGACCAGTCGACCGTGAACGCGCAGTACCGCCGCGACGCGTTGAAGTACATGCGGGACCAGGCGGATCGGGTCCCCGCGGTGGTCGTCGCGAGGATGGGGCGAACGTGGGGTCTCTTCGAGCCCGGCGGCGCACGTTCACTCGACGAGCGCGACGGCAGGCCGTCGTGGGTCACCACACTCGGCCTCTGGTCCTACTATCCGCTCCTGGTCCTCGCGATCTCCGGTGCGATCGTGATGCGCCGCCGATTCGACCACCTCTGGCAGTTGCTGGTGCCCGTGGTGCTCGTGACCGTCGTCTCGATCGTCATCTACGGCCAGACCCGTTTCCGGGTGCCGGCGGAGCCGAGCATCGTCGTGCTCGCGGCGATCGCGCTCGACGCGTTCTTCCCCGGAAAGATCGTGGCCCGGGGCGGTCGGGAGGCTCAGCCGACGACCGGATCGGCCCAGACGAGCATCGACTCCAGTTCGACGGCGCCGAACGTCGAGACCATGGCGACGTCGAGGGCGTCGCGACCGCGTCCGATCAGCACGCGGCCGATCCTCGGTTGACCGTTGCGGGGATCGAGTGTCCACCACCGTCCGCTCAGGTACACCTCGGTCCACGCGCAGAAGTCCACCGGCGCGTCGGTGGGCTCGACCTCGATGTCGGGCAGGTACCCGAACGCGTAGCGGGCCGGGATGCTGAGCGCGCGACACAGGGCGATCCCGAGATGGGCGAAGTCTCGGCACACGCCGGTCCGGGTGGTGAAGACGTCGAGCGCGCTCCCCGTCGACACCGTCGTGCTGTAGTCGAACGCGACCTTCTCGTGGACCCAGTCGGAGATCGCCTGCGCCCGGATCCAACCTTCCGGGACACTACCGAACAGGTCCCACGCGACGGCGCCGAGCTCGTCGGAGGGGCAGAACCGGCTCGGCAGGGTGTAGGAGAGCACCGTGTCGGGCAGCAGGTCGGGCGGGATCTCCACCGCCCCGATGCCGACCTCGTCGGCCTCGTACGGGACGTCGGCGTGGGCGTCGAACCGCGTCACCGACCGCCCGGCCGGCAACGTGAGGCGACGGCACCGGTTGCCGAAGCCGTCGACGTAGGTGCGTGAGGTCGTGGCGGTCTGGTCGTCCCACCGCTCGTCGATCAGTCGGACCGCGCCGTCGGTGCGGGGCTCGACCTGCAGCACCATGTGCACCGGCTGCTCCGACCGCTGCACGAACTCGCATCCCACATGCACCAGCACCTGCCCGACGCTACCGACCCCGCCGGCGCAAGGGAGGTCGGCGATGTGAACCCCCCATGAACGCCCCCCTCGGGAGCGGGAGGGGTTCGGGAGCGGGAGGAGCTACGCCAGGGCGATGGTGGCGAGGGTCTCGAGGTGGGTGTGAGGTGGGCCGCCGTACTGCTGGAGGGTGAGGAGGCGCTTGTAGAAGAGGTGGATGTCGTGCTCCCAGGTGAACCCGACCCCGCCGAACACCTGGATCGCCGACGCGCCGACGCGGTAGAAGCCGTCGCCGGCGAAGGCCGCGGCCATGGTGACGGCGCGGCGGCGTTCGGCTGCGTCGGCGCCGTCGCACGCCCAGCACGCGTAGTACGCGGCGGCCCGGCCGAGCTCGACCGACACCAGCATGTCGGCGCAGAGGTGCTGGACGGCCTGGAACGAGCCGATCGGCTTGCCGAACTGCTCCCGTTCCTTCGCGTACGCGACCGCGAGAGCGAGCGCCTGCTCGGCGGCACCGACGCCGTCGACCACGGCCGCCGCGATCATGCGGTCGCGGGTCGCGGCGACCGCGACCGTTGCGTCGCCCGATCCGACCCGACGGGCGGGGGTGTCGCGGAGAAGGACGGTTCCCTGTTTGCGGGTGGCGTCGACGGTCTCGGTGGCGATCACGTCGAGCCCGGGTGCGCCGGCGTCCACTGTGAAGACGCCGAGCCCGTCGTCGGTGTTCGCGACCACGATCAGCAGCTCGGCCGCGGGAGCATCGGCGATGTGTGCGACCTCGCCGGTGAGCCGATCGCCGGATGCCCCGACGTCCCAGGCGCCGAGGTCGCCGTCGACCGGGAGCACCACGGTGGCGCGGGTCGCGCCCGCCGCGAGCACCGGGAGGAGATCCGAACCGTCGGCGCTGATCTCGCCGCCGATCTCACCGACGAGGGTGAGCAGGCTCGCGGCGGCAACGGCGGTCGACGGGAAGGGGCCCGGGTGCACGGTGCGACCCATCTCCTCGAGGACGACGCCCATGTCGACCATTCCCATGCCGCTCCCGCCCCGGTCCTCGGGTACGAGGAGCCCGGTCACGCCGAGGTCGGCGAGACCGGTCCAGACCTCGGGGCTGGTGCCCGACCCTGTCTCGAGCTGTTCCCGGACGTAGGGGCTGATCGGAGCCTGGTCGGCGAGGAAGCGGCGCACGGTCTCACGCAGGAGCTCCTGGTCCTCGTCGAACTCGAAATCCACCGGACCTCCATCCGCTGACCTGACGGCGCCGCCCGACGCGCCGTCGACCTGACGGTCGTGTCAGGCCGGAGGCTACTGTCGACGGCGTGCGCTTGAGGTACGGCCCCGAGGAAGAGGCGTTCCGCGCCGAGCTGCTCGGCTGGTTGGAGGCGAACCTCCCGTCGCCCGACGAGATGGCCGAGCCCAAGCTGTCGAGCGCACACATGCCCGATTGGGCGCGGGCCTGGCAACGCACGCTCTTCGACGCGGGCTGGCTCGTGCCCGGCTGGCCGCCCGAGCTGGGCGGGCGCAACGCAAGTCCGGTCGAGCAGATGATCTACTTCGAGGAGTTCTCGAAGCGCAGCATCCCGCGCAGCCTCAACCCGCAGGGCCTGGGGATCATCGCGCCGTCGATCCGCGACTACGGCACACCCGAACAGCAGGAGCGTTTCCTGCTCCCGACGCTGCGGGCCGAGGTCGCGTGGTGCCTCGGGATGAGCGAGCCCGGGGCGGGGAGCGACCTCGCGAGCCTCCGGACGCGCGCGGTCCTGGCCTCCGACGACCAGGGGCGGGACCACTTCGTCGTAAACGGCCAGAAGGTCTGGACGTCGGGCGCTCACCACGCCGACTGGTGCCTGTGCTTCGTGCGTACCGATCCCGATCTTCCGAAGCACAAGGGCATCAGCGCCCTGATCATCGACATGCAGACGCCGGGGGTGGAGGCGCGCCCGTTCGCCGAGTTGAGCGAGCCCGACTTCCTCGACTTCAACGAGGTGTTCTTCACCGACGCGTCGGTGCCGCGTGAGAACCTGCTCGGCGAGCTCAACGCGGGCTGGCCGATCACCCAGGGCTCGCTCGCGCACGAGCGGGCGATGCTGTGGATCACCTACGCGTACGACGTCCAGCGCGCGGTCGCCGCGCTGCAGACGCTGGGTGACCGACCCGGACCGGATGGGAAGCTCCTGCGCGACGACGCCCGGTACCGAGACGAGGTCGCCGGCTTCGCGATCGACGCGCAGGCCCTCATGCTCATGGGCTACCGCGGGTTCTCGAAGTTCATGAAGGGTCGGTCGTCGTCGGAGCACTCGCTGCTGAAGCTGTTCGGGAGCGAGTCGGTGCAACGGTGCCTGCTCGCAGGTACGGAGGCGCTCGGCGCCGATGCCGTCGACCTCGATCTCATCGGTCCGCCGATGTGGCGCGACGGGTCGTGGGCGATCCAGTACCTGCGGTCGTTCGGCGGCACCATCCCCGGCGGCACCAGCGAGATCCAGCGCAACATCATCGCCGAACGCGTCCTCGGCCTTCCCCGGAGGTGAAGCACGGGTGAGCGACTACCGGCTCTCCGACGACGAGATCGAGCGGATGTCGACCGCGCTCTGGGACCAGGCCCGCGCTGCGATAGCCGACGGCGACACCGAGCGCGGTCTCGAGCTGCTCGACCGGGCCGTCGCGCAGTGGCGGAGCCTGCAGGAGTACTCGATCAACTGGATCACGGTGCTCCTGAGCTTCATCGCCGACGAACTGGGCGAGGAGGCGGTCGAGCGGGCACTCCGCAGGACCGGTGACGACTTCGTGCGGCCGCGGCGGGACACGGGTACCGAGTGGGGATCGTTGCCGGCGTCGGCCCGGGCCAAGGTCATCGCCCGGGCGATGGTCGCGAACTTCGGTGCGGTCGAGGTCGACGAAGACGACGAGAAGATCATCCTGTCGTTCCGGTGCGGAAGCGG
>JBBRHS010000026.1:0-15264 GCA_038222385.1 Acidimicrobiia bacterium | reverse complement strand
CCCCGCGGGTCGGGATGGACGAGTCGGGGTCGGAACCGTGCGCCGCTGCCAGCGCGACCGCGCGTGCGACGGCGCGATCAGGTCGGTCGAGGGGCCGCACGGGACGGTCGAGCACATCCGCGAGCACCTGGGCCCAGGCCTCGGAGCGTGCCGCGCCACCGAAGAACGCGATCTCGTCGATCCGATTCCCGGTGAACGCTTCGACCGAGGGCAACAGCCAACGCAGGTTGTGGGCAGTCCCCTCGATCATCGCCCGCACCGCGTCGACACGACTCGAATCGAGTGACAGGTTGAGGAACGCGCCGCGCATCTTCGAGCTCGCCGACGGGGCCATCGACCCGGTGAGCCAGGGCAGGAAGAGCACGCCGTTGCTCCCGGGCGGCGATGCCGCGATCGCAACGTCCAGCGCGGCAAAGGGATCACCCGACGTGCCGAGCACGTCGTCGGCGCACAACACGTTGGTGAGCACGTGCTCGACGGCCTTGCCCGCGATCCCGTTCTCTGCCATCGCGAGGTAGCGCCCGGGGATCGGCGCCGGCATCGAGACCAACTCGGCGTCGAGATCGGTCCGTTTGCTGTCGACGGTGTCGAGCAGCACCGCGGTCGTGCCGATCGCGAGGCCGCCTTGCCCGGGAACGAACGCGCCCGACGCGAGCGCGCCGGCCTGGCTGTCGTTCATCGCGGCCCGCACCGAGACGCCGACCGGGAGGCCGAGGTCGGCCGCCACCGAGGGGAGGAGCTCGCCGACCACCCCGTCGATCTCGACCAGTGGTGGGAGCTTCGAAGGGTCGACCCCGGAGAGACGCACCAATTCGGAGTCGTATCCGGTCACACCGACCGTGCGGTTGTCGCAGACCTGAGCCATGAACATCGTGCACTGCGTCGCACAGATCATCCCGGTGAGTCGGGCGGTCACGAAGTCCATGAGCTCGAGGTACGCGGCCGTCGCGGCGTGGACGTCGGGCTGGTCCTGCTGGAACGAAAGGATGTGTCCGAGCGAGAGTCCCCCACCCATCGGCGGGATGCCGTGTCGCTCGACGAACACCGCGAACGCCTCGGGGTGGCGCTGCATGATCGCGTGCGACGCTGCGGTACCCCGGTGATCCCAGTAGAGGATCATCGGTGCGATCGCGCGACCGCTGGCGTCGACGGGGACGATCGAGGAGTACTGGCTGCACACGCCGAGCGCGGCCACATCGGCTGCCGCGACGGGTTCGGTCGCGGTCAGCTCGCGGACTGCATCGCCGACCTGCCCCCACGTCGCGTTCGCGTCCTGCTCGGCCACCGCTCCCGATCGGAGGTAGGTGAGCGGCCGCGACGTCGAGGCGACAAGTGTGCCGTCGTCGGCCACGAGCGCAACCTTGACGTTGGTCGTGCCGACGTCGATCCCGATCGCGTGCGCCACGCGGAAGGCTAGCTGTCGTCCCGCGACCGACTGATGCCGCCGTTGCCGAGCGTGATGGTCATGCCCTCATGGGCAAGACACACCTGCTCCGCGCGGCCGGGCCAGTGGGCGTGGGCTTCGGTGAGGAGCTGCTCCAGCTCGTCGTCGGTGTGGTACGGATCGTGGTGGAAGAGCACGACGGTGTCGACGTCGGCCTTGCGGGCGAACTCCATCGTGGCCGCGACCCCCGAGTGCCCCCAGCCCACGTGGTTCGGGTATTCGTGGTCTCGGTACTGCGCGTCGTGGAGCAGCACGTCGGCCCCCCGGGCGATGTCGTGACCGCTGATCCACGACGCCGGCACCGTCGAGAGGTCGGAACCCAGCGCGGGCTCGTGGTCGGGGAGATAGACGAGCGTCCGACCGCCCTCTTCGATCCGGTAGCCGACGGTGGGTCCCTGATGCGTGACCTTCGCGGCACGGATGGTCGCCGATCCGATCTCGATCGGTTCGTCGGGCGCGTCGTGGAACGTGACGCGCGACGGGATGTCTTCCAGGCGAACGGGGAACAGCGGCGGCGAGAGGTACATCGCGATGCGCTCCGACAGGTGCTGCACCGGCGAGGTCGGACCCCAGATGTGGATGTCGAGGTCGGGAGTGAAGAGTGGTCGGAAGAACCCGAGGCCCTGGAGGTGGTCGAGGTGCAGGTGGGTCAGGAGCAGGTGCAGCTCGGAGTGGTGCTCCCCTGCCATCACCACCCCGAGCGATCGCATGCCGGTGCCGGCGTCGAGCACGAGCGCATGCCCGCTGGCGAGGCGGACCTCGACGCACGACGTGTTCCCTCCGTACCGGAGGGTGTCGGGCCCCGGCGTCGCGATCGATCCACGACACCCCCACACGCGCGCGAACATCAGTCGTCGCGTTCGCCCGGACGAGGCTCCCAGAACACCGAGACGACCCCGTGCATCTCCCCTTCCGCACCGAACAGCGGATACGCCGTCGCCTCGAAGCGGTGACGCACACCGTCGTACCCGGTAGCCATCAGGGTCGTGTGCGCGGGGTGGCGCTCGAAGAACGCGACCCCGGCCGGGGAGTCACGTCGGCGGATGGGTTCACCGGAGGGTGTCGTGAGCTGCAACGCGGCTCCGAACTCGCCCGAGGGGATCTCGCCGAGCTCCGCGAACGGCTTGCCGAGCAGCAACGCGGCCGCATCGTTGTAGAAGACCAGCATTCCGCCCGGATCGAGCAGGAACATCGGAGTCGCCAGGTTCGACGCGAGCTCGCGCGCCAGGATCAACGGCAGGCTCTTGGGCGTGCCGGGGGTGCCGAGAGGGTCAGCCGTCACAGGGACCATCGTTGCCGCAGCGGCCCTCTCGGTGCCAATGTCGGGTCATGGCCGACCACGCGTCCGGGAGCCCGAGCGAGCTCGAGCTCGTCCCCGGCGAGTTCGGACCCCGGGGCGATGCCCTCGCCCGGGACCGCGACGGTCAGGTCGTCTCCATCCCCGGCGCGATCCCGGGCGAACGCGTGAGGGTGAAGGCACTCGCCCGCCGACGCGGGATCGTCCACACGCGGGTCGTCGACGTCGTCGAGCCGTCGCGCGACCGGGTCGACCCACCGTGTCCGGAGGTCGCGAGCGGCTGCGGCGCGTGCCAGTGGCAGCACATCGATCTCGCGGCCCAACGGTCGTACAAGCGCGAGATCGTCACCCGTGCGCTCGGGCTGTCGGACGGAACGACCACGGGGGTGCTCCGACCGACGGTCGAGCTGTCCGACACCGGTTTCCGGACGACGGTGCACGCCGCAGTCACGAATGGTCGCGCGGGGTTCCGCCGATACCGGTCGCACCGGGTGGTTCCGGTCGACGGCTGTCTCGTCGCGCATCCACTCCTGGTCGAGCTCGTCGTCGACGGCCGGTACGGCGAAGCCACCGACGTGCTGATGCGCTGCGGTGCGAGAACCGGCGAACGCCTGGTAGTGCCCACTCCCGCCGACGCCGTGGTCGACGTTCCTGCCGACGTCCGCCGTGACCATGTCACCGAGATCGCGGCGGGACGCTCATGGCAGATCTCGGCGGGTTCGTTCTTCCAGACCCGACCCGACGGAGTCGACGCGCTCGCCACCGCGGTCACCGATGCCGCCGCCGAGATCGGACCGGGTGGGAAGGCGCTCGATCTCTACAGCGGTGTCGGGGTGTTCGCCGGCTTGCTCGCGGCGCGCGGGTGGACGGTGGTGGCGGTCGAGAGTGACCGCACCGCCGTCGCCGACGCGCGGGTGAACCTCCGGAGCCTCGACGTTTCGTCGGTCCGGGGCGACGTCACCCGATGGAAGGCCCCGAAGAGCGATCTCGTCGTCGCCGACCCGAGTCGGGCGGGGCTGGAGCGTCGTGGAGTCGAGGTCGTCGCGGCGAGCGGAGCCCGACGGGTGATCCTCGTCAGTTGCGACGCCACGAGCCTCGGTCGCGACGCCCGATTGCTCCGTCGTGCGGGCTACGAGCTCTCGGCATGCACCCCGATCGACCTGTTCCCGCACACGGCTCACATCGAGGCGGTCAGCGTCTTCGACCGATGAGTTCAGGGCTCGTGATCAGGTCGCGACGTGCAGACGGATCGTGATCGCGGGCGCGTCGTGACCGAGACCCCAGACGCGAGGCGGGATCATGGGGTCGGTCGTGCCGCGAGGGTCGTGGCTCGCGGTCCGCGCCCAGTCGGCGTGAAGCTGCTGTCCGATGTCACGATGATCCGGTCGACGGCGAACCCCCGTTCGCGGGCCCGCAGCCCGAGCTCATGCCGGCCGGCTTCCAGCGCGACCGGTTCCGCCGTGCGGACCCACGTCCACGCGCCGGGGGTGATCCCCTCGCCGACGACCGACTGCGTTCCGCCCAGGCTGACCCAGGCCGAATCGGATCTCGTCCCACCGAGGTCGTTCCCGAAGCTGGCCGGGGTCCGCACCCTGAGCCAGGTCACGTAGTCGCCGCCGTCGAGCGTGAACCGGTAGGTCAGACCGCGGGTCGCGTCGACGCGCAGGGCGTCGCCGTCGGGACAGGTCTCGGGCTCCTGGCGCGTCGTCTCGGCCCGGCACTCGCGATCGACCGAGACACCGTTGAACACCTGCATCGCGTTGCCGACCGAACCGGGGATCTGTCCCCGTTCCGGCCAGGTGCCATCGCCGATCGTCGTGGGTCGTTCCGCTTCCACGACACAACGCCCACCTCGTTCGCGACACCGCCACGGGCGTTCGCCGAGCCGGTTCTCGAACCAGACGACCGACACCGACTCGGGATCGCGATCCGGGCTGTCGAAGAAGGTGAGCTCACCGTCGTCCTCGACCCACCACTCCTCGTTGTTCGCGACGATGTCGAGGTCGCCGTCACCGTCGACGTCGACGATGTCGGCCTGGTCCCACTTCGAGCCGAGCGTCGGGATCGCCATCGTGCGACCCGGACCCCAGTTCACCACGTGGGTCGTCCAGTTCGTGGCCGTCGGTCGCTTGCCATCGAACTCCATCCAGAAGACCGAGGCCTTGTCGATCGGGACGTCGGTGTCGTCGTGGCTCAGCATCCCGATCACGTCGAGACGGCCGTCGTCGTCGACGTCGGCGACGCGGACCGTGCGGGGGATCCACTGCGCCCGCTCGTCCTTCGGCACCACGATCGTCTCGAAGCGGACCGGCGACACGCCGGTCTTGCGGAAGACGAGCAGATCGTCGGGGGTCTGAGTGACGAGGTCGACGAGACCGTCGTCGTCGAGATCGCCGATCCCGAGCTGCGGCTTCGTGGTGAAGTCGGAGGTTCGGTAGATGACCCGCTTCCGCCACGCACCCTTCTGGCGCTTCGTGCCGTTGCCCGGGTTCTGGTACCAGACGACCTCCTCCTGGTCCTCGGGCGTGTCGAAGTCGGCGTTGACCACCACGACGTCGTCGTCGCCGTCGTCGTCGACGTCGGTGGGGAGCGCCTGGTGGCCGCTCCACTGGTCGCCGTCGATCTCGTGGACCCGCCACTTCGAGAGGTCGCGCCTGGCCTTCTTCGAGTCGGGTGCCTCGATCCAGATCACACCGGTCGGATCCCCGGTCCCGATCAACACCCGGCCACCGACAAGCAGGTCGTCGTCGCCGTCGCGGTCCATGTCGTGCGGCATCACCCAGTGGTAGTGGCCGGCGTCGATCGTCTCGGTGATGCGGCCCGCGTCCGTCCAGGCGGTGGCGTCGAGGGCGCGGTCGGCCGGAGGGCCCCAGAAGACCCGGATCCCCGGCTCGTACCCGACGAGCGGCGGGAACTGGTCACCGCTCTGCGCGCCGACGACATCGGTGTTGCCGTCGCCGTCGAGATCCACGAGCGCAGCACTCTCGCTCGCGACACCACGCCCCGGTTCGAGAGTCGTCGGCACCAGGTCGACCGATTCCCACGGCAGCCGCGGGTCGGTGCCCTTCGGGGGATGGAGGTAGACCACGTACCGCTGGTCGAACTCGTAGTTGACGGCATAGTCGACGAGGCCGTCGTCGTTGACGTCGCCGGGTCCCAGCGCGTTCGCGCCGCGCCACCGGCCGTCGATGGGATGCATCGGCCACGCCCCTTCGGTGCCGGCCGGCGTTGCCGGCGCGTCGACCGCGTGCCCGGTTCCAGTCGCCATCGGCATCGTCGGGCCGGCGAACATCAACACCCCGGCCACCATCCCGACCGCGACCAATCGCGTCGCCAACCGTCCTGCCCGACCGCGCATCGTCCCCCCGGGAGCCCCACCGCCAACCTGACGGTGACGTCAGGGACCGTACCTCGCACCGTTCACACCGCGCAACGCAACCCGGCCACTCGCTCGCCGGCCACCGGGAGATGCTCTTCATCCTCGGAGCGGGCATGATGCCGCCATGTCTGAGAACCTCGCGATCCTCGGTGCCTACAGCGATGCGATGGCCCGTGGTGATCGGGAAGCCGTCTTCGAGTTCTGGTCGCCCGACTTCCACAGCCACGTGACCGAACGGGTCAACCCCGACGCGGTCGGCACCGACATCCGGGGCCACGAGTTGGAGTGGTGGACCCAGGTGAGCACCGCCTTTCCCGACATGGTTTTCTCGGTCGATCTGCTCATCGAGTCCGACGACCTCATCGTCTCGAACTGGACGGTGCGCGGAACCCACACCGGGGCCGCGTTCTACGACGTCGCGCCGTCAGGCGAGCCGGTGGTGATCAACGGCACCGCGATCCTGCGCATGCGCGACGGCAAGATCGTCGAGCACTGGGGTGGCCCCCACTGCCAGGACGGCCTCGGTCTCACCCACTGACGTTCGATCACCGGATCCACAGGTCCTCCGGACGTCTGGTCGCGTGGTCGGTCACGTGAGCGCGAGCGAATCGGCGGGTTCGAGGCGGTGGACACCCCGGGACCGCCACGAGAGCCCTCCGCTCTCGCCGAGGTAGTCGGCCATCAGGAACACGATCGAGAGCCACATCTCGGTGCCTTGCAGTCCGCGGTCTGCGGCTTCGGAGAACCCGAAGCCCTCACCGTCGGTCCACCGGTCGAGGGTCGTCGCGAGCATCGCCGCGATCGCGTCACGCAGCTCCGGTCGCCGGTACTCGGTCTGGCGGGCGCAGAGCCAGAGCGGGTGGACGACGTCGAGGACGTTGCATGCGTTCCGCTCCCTCGTCTCGAACCACCCGTAGTCGCGGCAGTGGGCGACGACGCTGTCGACGACGGCCTCGGGATCGAGGACGGGTTCGCCGAACTGCGCGTAGGTCCCCCTCGTCAAGCGGTAGAAGCCGTTCACCGGCATGCGCCGACCCCACCCGTCGTGCGGCCGCCCCCACATCCCGCTGTGTCGGTCCCGCCGGGTCTGCAGCCAGCCGAACAGCGTCTCGAGCCTGAGCTTCGAACCGTGATGGCGACGGTTCAGGTACGCAGCGGTGCCGTAGAAGTCGATCCAGGCGCCGGCCGGCCAGGCGAGCAGCTTCCACGGCAACGCGTCGAGGCGTTCGATCAGCTCGGCCGTGCCGAGCTCCTCGACGACGCGCACCGGGTGCGTCGGTGCCGCGCCCAGGACCTCGAGCGCGTACCCGACCGACAGGACGCCGTAATGCTGGTACTCGCGGTCGAACCGCAGCTCCAGCGGATCGGCCGACATCCCCTCGGCCGGATCCGGGAACAGGCCGGTCGCTTCGTCCTGCCAGCTCGCGAGCCGACGCGCGAGCTCCTGGGGATCTCCCACCGGGCCGAAGTCGCCGAACGCGGCTGCGATCTCGATCGCGTCGCAGTCGGCTCGCAACGTGGACGACGCTCCCGGTCGGTCGAGGAATGCCGTCGTTCCGTCGAACCCGTCGGGTCGCCGACAACGTTGCACTGCATCGGGCCACTGCTCATGGACGCGATCTGAGAATCGGGCGAGCAGATCACGCCGTGCCGCGCTCCCTGCGCCGTCGCGCGCCGACGGCTCGGCGTCGCGTCGATCCCTGAGCACGCGCGCCGGAACACCGGCCACCACGCTGAAGGGTGGAACGTCGCTCGTCACCACCGCGCCCGCCGCGACGACCGAGTGCGCGCCCACGGTCACGCCGTCGCAGATCACGACGTGGGTCCCGATCCACACGTCGTCCTCCACCACGATGCCGATCTCGTTCAGACCCTGCATCCAGATCGGGACGTCGATCTGATCGAAGACGTGGTTGAACCCGAACAACGCCGAATGCGAAGCGATCCGTACGCCGTTGCCCACCGTGACCCGGCCCGCCATGACAACCCCGGCGTTGAGCGAGGAGTCGTCGCCGATCCAGGGCCGGTCGCGGAGGAGGCAGCCGGCGGCCACGAAGCTGCGGTCACCGAGATGCAGTGACTCGCACACGACCGCCGCGCTCGGCGCCACGTACGACCGGTCACCGAACTCCGCGCCGATTCGTTCGGTGAGCTCGGCCTGGATCTCGGCTTGGCCCGGCCACGCGTCGGCGTCGCCCCACACCGCGATCCACGGTTCGTGCTCCACGACCTCCTCGGTCACCCGCGGATCACCCGGGTCCATGCCGGCTCCTCCTCCGATCCGCGTCCGCACGCGGCCGGGTCCGAGATCGTATGACTCCGAGCACCGAGCCGAAGCCGAGGGGCTCGGCGTATGCGCCTCGAGCCCGACGCAAGACTGCAGCCCGTCAGTAGCGCAGGATCGCCGCAGCCGGGATCCCGTCGGGCATCTCACCCGACTCCAGCAGATGGACCTCGCCGGCGTGGCGCAACGTCTGCACTGCCGCGGATTCGAGCAGGTCCTCGCCCGTAGCCGCGAACGCGTCGCCTACGGAGACCCTCCCGAGGGCTGCGTCGTAGCTCCCCGAGACGGTGACGTCTTCGGCGAGCAGCAGCGTGGCGACGCGGCCCTGGTAGGCCGCGCCGACCAGCTCGTCGACACTGGACACGGCGAGCGGGTCGCGCGCGGCGCGCAGCGCATCGAATCGCTCGACCGCTTCTTTGCGCCCCTGCTCGAGTCGCGGTCGCATGACTGCGTACGCGGCGTCGTGGAGCTGCCGGGAGTCCATGGTCGCGGGGTTGGTCTCGATCACGCCGGCGAGCATGGGTCCGAGTGAGCTGAACTTGAGGAAGTGTCCCCCGATCTCGGCGTCGGCGACGAGTACGACCGGTACCGGATCGACCGCGAGGCGGTGGTCCATGGCTGTCGCAACCCTGCGGGCGAACTCGACCAGCTGTCCCTTGCGCCACTCCGCCGGGCTGTCTCCGTACACCTGCGCGTTGGTGACGCTGATGGAGCCCGTGTGCGGGCGGGCGACGGGGCTCGCCTGCACGGGGTTCTCGTAATCCGGTTCCTTGGCGACGTCACCGATGCCGCGCGGGAGGTCGGTCCGCGCGTCGACGGCCAGGGCGAAACGAGAAGCATCGAACAGTTGCACCTGGTCGGAGGTGATCGTCAGCACGAGGAAGGCACCGTCGGACTGGAGCATGGGAAACATCGGCTTCACGTGGAACCCCGGGCCCACCACGACTCGCTCGACGAGTGGGACGGGAACCCGGTAGCTCCGCCCGTCGCCGCCGTCGAGGAACAGGGCGAGGCCCCCTTGCTGGTGCTGCCAGAAGGTGGCGTCGTCGACGAGCGCAGTCGCAGGACGGACGAATGTGTCGGCCTCGTCGCGAGTCAGGCCGGCCGCCTCGAGCTTGCCCCGCGCTTCGACCGTGAGGTTCTTGAGGCGGATCGGATCCTGACGGATCTCACTGCCGAGCACATGGGTGGGCAGGAAGATCGAAACCCCGAGCGGGGGGTCCGCGGCGATCAATGAGGTCAGGTCGGATCGAGTGAACAACGGCATCTCCGGGGACGGGGAATCGAGATCGGTTCGGCCGGGTCGGCGCCGCAGCGCGACAGGACGCAGCCAGTCAGCGCTCCTCCTCCTGTCGGATGGAGGCTCCGCCCTTGCGGTTGCGGATCTTGGCGAACCGGCGTTCAAGGAGCGTCTGGAGCTTGTGCGCCGCCCCGCGGCACGCTTCGTCCAGTGTGTCGGCATGGTGGGTGACGGCCACCGGTTGCTGGCCGGCCGGGCGGGCCTCGATGGTGCAGCGCATATCGGCCACGCTCGACGTACCCGCGCTCTCGTCGCCGAGATGGACCTCCACCCGCGTGAGCTGGTCGCTGAAGCGCGACAACGCGGCTTCGACATCGAGCTCGACCCGACGGATGAGATCCTCGTGACCCGCGACGTTGTTGTCGCTGTTGACCTGGATCTGCATGTCCTGTTCCTCCTGCGACCCGCGTGTGCTCGACGAGACGATCCGCGCCGAGACGAATGAGACGAGGCGCGTGCCTTCCACCGTTCGGGTACCCCGACGAGGCCCGGGCCAAACCGAGCCCCGGAGCTGGTCGTCGACCCGACATCACGACGAGCCCGGTCGTGGCGACCAGGCAGTCAGGTTCCGGGCGCGGCGGGGGCGTCGGCCGCGGTCCCAACCCATCCGTGCCCACCTGTCCCCTCGACCCGGTACTCGCTCGCCGAGATCGGGAGAGGTTCGCACAGGCGGACGCGAGAGACAAGCCGCAGGTCATCGCACGCGTGCCGATCATCCCACCGACGGCCAAAGGGACCTCCGCCCCTGGGTCCTTCGCCCACCGCGAGGCCAGACTGCGGGTCGGGGCGTGCTGGGTCGGGCATGTCGTCGATGGCTTCCCCAGCCCGTGGCGATGGGCGCGACCACCCACAGCGATCCCGTTCGAGAGAGTGGCGCCATCCCCGACTCAGGAGCATCTCGGCCATGGCCACCGGACCCACCGGCGCGATTCGGTTCGAGCCTGACGCATCGGACACCGCGCACCATTCGTTGGTCACTCACGAGGTGGTGCTGCTGCTCGAGACCGATGCCCATGACGGTCTGAGCGCGTCGGAGGCGCGTCGGCGTCTGGAGCAATTCGGTCCGAACCGACTGTCCGAGGCGAGGCGGGGTGGACCGTTCCTCCGGTTCGTGCACCAGTTCCATCATCCGTTGATCTATGTCCTGTTGGTCGCGGGCGTCGTGACCCTGCTGATCGGGGAGACGGTCGAGTCCTGCGTCATCTTCGGCGTCGTGCTGGTCAACGCGATCGTGGGTTTCGTGCAGGAGTCGAAGGCCGAGGCGGCGCTGGACGCACTCCGGTCGATGGTGCACACCGACGCGCGGGTTCGGCGCGACGGAAGCGAACGGCGAGTGTCGTCGGCTGACCTGGTGCCCGGTGACGTCGTGTTGATCGACGCCGGCGACAAGGTGCCGGCCGACCTGCGCCTGCTCGAGGTCACCGAGTTGCAGATCGACGAATCGGCACTGACCGGCGAATCCGTACCGGTGGCCAAGGATGAGGTGGTGCTGCCGGATGCGACGATCGTGGCTGATCGACGCAACATGGTCTACGCAGCCACGTTGGTCACCAACGGCAACGGCTTGGGCGTGGTCGTCGCAACAGGCGCAGAGACCGAGCTGGGTGAGATCCACCGGTTGGTGGGAGCTGCCGAGACCCTGGCCACCCCGTTGACCCGGAAGCTGACGTGGTTCAGCAAGGTGCTCACGGTGGCGATTCTCGGTCTCGCGGCGGTCACGTTCGCCATCGGGGTCTTGCGCGGTGAGCAGGCAACGGAGATGTTCACCGCGGCGGTGGCGCTGGCGGTCGGGGCCATCCCCGAGGGCCTGCCCGCGGCGGTCACGATCACCTTGGCGATCGGCGTGAACCGCATGGCCCGACGCCGGGGCGTGATCCGCCGCATGCCGGCGGTGGAGACACTCGGGAGCACGACGGTGGTGTGCTCGGACAAGACGGGGACACTCACCGAGAACCAGATGACGGTGCGTGCCATCTGGACCCCGAGCGGACGGTTCGACGTGGCCGGGTCGGGGTATCAGCCGGAGGGCTCCGTGTTGGACCAGGACGGCACAGCCGCCGACGTGAGCGCGTGCGGGGCGTTGCGGTGGACGCTGATCGTCGGCGGGGGCTGCAACGATGCGCGACTGACGCGGACCGATGACCTGTGGGCGGTCCTCGGGGACCCCACCGAGGGCGCCATGCTCGTCGCTGCCATCAAGGCAGGACTCGAGGCCGATGCCGTCACCGAGACGCTCCCTCGGGTGGCCGCGATCCCGTTCAGCTCCGAACGCCAGTACATGGCCACGATGCACGGCAACGACGAAGACGGCTACGTGGTGTTGGTGAAAGGAGCAATCGAGCGCGTGCTCGACATGTGCACCACGCAGCTGTCCGAGGCCGACACCCTCGACCCGCTCGACCGTGACACGGTCATCGCCGCCGCGGATGACTACGCACGCGACGGACTGCGGGTCTTGGCCATGGCGATGGCGCGGGTCGACGCGCCGACGCCGTTCGATGTGCAGTCTCTCCACGGAATCCTCACGCTGACCGGGTTGCAGGCGATGCTCGATCCCCCCCGTCAAGCAGCGATCGAAGCCGTCGCGCACTGTCACACGGCAGGGATCGACGTGAAGATGATCACGGGCGACCACGCCTCGACCGCAACGGCCGTCGCCCGTCAACTCGGCATCCTCGCCGACCGCCACGAGGGTGACGTGCTGACGGGCGGCGACCTCGCTGAGCTCTCGGCCGACTCGTACCCCGAGGCCGTGGAACGGGCTTCGGTGTTCGCGCGCGTCTCGCCGGAGCAGAAGCTCCGTCTCGTCGAAGGCCTCCAAGCCCGCGGGCACGTGGTCGCGATGACCGGAGACGGAGTGAACGACGCCCCGGCGCTGCAGCAGGCCGACATCGGTGTGGCCATGGGCCGCGGCGGCACCGAGGTCGCGAAGGAGGCCGCCGACATGGTGCTCACCGACGACGACTTCGCCACCATCGAAGCCGCGATCGAAGAAGGACGCGGCGTGTTCGACAACCTGACGAAGTTCATCGTGTGGACCCTGCCCACGAACATGGGCGAGGGCTTCGTCATCCTCGTCGCGATCGTCATGGGTGCGACCTTGCCGATCCTGCCGGTCCAGATCCTGTGGATCAACATGACCACCGCCGTCGCGCTGGGCCTGATGCTCGCCTTCGAGCCGAAGGAGGAGGGGATCATGGAGCGCCCACCCCGTGACCCCCAACGGCCCTTGCTCACCTGGACGCTCGTCCTGCGCATCCTGCTGGTCTCCGCGCTCCTCGTGGGCGGCACCTCGTGGCTGTTCGAATGGGAGCAAGCTAACGGCGCGACCCTGGCCGAGGCGCGCACCGCAGCACTCAACGTGTTCGTCGTCGTCGAGGCCTTCTACCTCTTCAGCTGCCGGTCGCTCACCCACTCCGCCTGGCACGTCGGCGTGTTCTCGAACCGTTGGATCATCGTCGGCGTGACCGCCCAGGCCGTCGGCCAGCTGGCGATCACCTACGTCCCGGCGTTGAACACGGTGTTCCAGACCGCTCCCATCAGCGTCGGGGCGTGGCTTCGCATCTTCGCGATCGCCGCCGCCGCCTCGGTGGTGGTCGCCATCGAGAAGCGGCTACGCCGTCAGCTCGCGTGAACCAGCCCGGCAACGACAAGGACGGAGGTGCACCATGAGCAGCGAAGCCGACGACGTTCGCGAGGCCGTCGACCGATACTCGACGAACTCGCGGTGGCGTCGGCCACGCTGGCACGCCACGACACCACGCACCGGGCCAGGGAACGAGACCTTCCGCTCGCTCGGGAACCCGGACGAGATGCGATCGACCGCATGATCCGCACGCTCGAACTCCTGAAGTTCCGGGTGACCGATCCTGAAGCCGGGATCCCCGAGTCGGTGCTCGGCGGGGTCATCACCGCGTTGAACGAAGAAGCCGTGATCTTCGCCGCGGTCGCCAACAAGGGTGGGATCAACATCACGTGTACCTATGAAGCGTTCGGCGCCAAGATGCACGGCGCGCCGAGGCAGGAGATCATCTTCGCGAAGCAGTGTGCCGACAACACGTGGGAGAACGCGAAGAACGAACAATCACATCAGGACCCGGCCATGGCCGAGTCGATGCTGGGAGAGTCGTCCGATGTCTCGCGCGTGGTGTTCGTCCCCGACGCGGACGTACTCGCGAAGCATCTCGTACGACGGCCTCCCGACCTACCGGCGACGGCAGCACCGTCACCGCGCGCCGGATGCGATCAGGCGTCGCCCTCGTACTTGAACGAGAGCTTCACCTTCGCGCGGTAGGCGCGCACGGCGCCGTCCTCGATCTGGAGGTCGAGCTCTGACACCTCGGCGACGCGCAGCTCACGGAGCGACTTCCCGGCGCGGCTCACCGCCGCCTCCGCGGCCTTCTCCCACGACTCGGTACTCGTTCCGACCAGCTCGATGATCTTGTAGACGCTCTCGGCCACGCCATTCCCCCTCTTCAGCGATCACTCACGTCTGTGATCCGAAACGACGCGCGGCGCGCGACCCGAACTTTCAACGGACACTGACCCTTCCATCATGGGAGAACGGTCTGACGGGGTCAAGGGCCGGCGAACTGCCGGCAGGCCTCGGCCGCGAGCACGACATGCTGCCGAGCAGGTAGTCGGGGGTGGGCCATGCGACGACAGTCCGCGGTACTTGCGATGGTCCTCGTATCGGAGAGGGATGACCGTGCGGTTCGTGACTCTCGACGAGCCGCGCGCCGCACGACCGCAGCGCGCGAACTGGGGGCATGACGCCCACGAACTCGTCGTCGTTCCGCACGAGAGACTGCCGGCCGGTCGCAACGCCACCTGACGACCCGGTCTGGGATCTCCCCATCGGCGACGACCACTCCGGAGTTCATCGACACGGCGGAGCGCATCTCGGGGCCACAGCTCGACGGGTTGTTCCAGACCTGGCTCTTCTCGCCCGAGCGCCCAACCGTCCCTGCTGCAGCCCAAGGGGGCGCTCAGATACCGAGGATCTGAGCCTTCTTGGCCGAGAACTCTTCGTCGGTCAGGATGCCCTGGCTCTGGAGCTGCGCGAGCTGCGTCTCGAGATCGGGCTCCGCGGCTGCGGCGGGCGGCGGTGCAGACTGCTGCTGCGCCTCAGCCTGCACCTGAGCGTCCTGCGAGGCGTACTTCTGCTGCTGGCGGCGTTGCACTCCACCCGAAACGGCGGTTGCCGTACCGACGATCGCCGCGGTGCGCAGGATGGGCCGTCCTCGTCGAAGCATGGTTCGTCCTCTCGTTGATGGGTGGGTGCCGCGGGGTCTCGAGCTGATCAGTCCGGCGCGACGACCGCGTCGATGACTTCCTTGGGGATGCGGATCGCAGCGAGCAGCTCCCCACCGGAGCCGAGCACGGCGTCGCGGAAGCGCGTCGCCCAGACGTGCTCGAACAGGAGGATCGCAGCCGAAGAACCCGGGGCGAGATCGGCACCGAGGTCCGCGATGTCCTCGTCGGACAGCATCCCACTCGGCTCCTCGACGTGAGGGCGGAACGTCGCGCTGGTCGCCTCGTCGAGATCCGAGAGCTCGAT
>JBBRHS010000025.1:0-15565 GCA_038222385.1 Acidimicrobiia bacterium | reverse complement strand
GCCCGGAAGCGCCCGCGGGAGCCGAGCACGAACTCGAGGACCTCGAGCGGGAGCTCTGTCGCCTCCCCGACGTCTCAGCAGCCCGGATCGTGGCCGACCGGGTGGGCCGACCGACGGAGGTCCACATCCTCGCCCTGCCCGGCAAGCACGCCAAGCAGGTGGTGCGCGACGTCCAGTCGGTGGCGCTCGCCTCGTTCGGCCTCGAGCTCGACCGCCGGATCGTCTCGGTCGTCCAACTCGGCGCCAACGGCAACGGCGACCCCAAGCCGGTGGCGGCGCCGGTCTTCCGGCCCGTCATCCTCACGATCAACGCCGAGACCACCGACCTCCGCGCGCTGATCCGGGTCACGCTCGCGCTCGGCGAGGAGCAGGCGACCGGGTTCGCCGAGGGTTCGGTCGCGTCGTCGGCCCGCCATCGGCTCGTGGCCGGTGCGACCCTCGACGCGCTCCGTCAGCTCGCGTCGTCGGCCGAGGCGGTCGACGTCGACAGCGCGCAGATCGTGCGGGTCGGGCCGCACGACGTCGCCGTCGTGACGGTGGTCTTCGTCGCTCCCCCGCTCGAGCCGGTCGTGTCGGGTTCCGCGATCGTGCGCCTCAACGCCGAAGCCGATGCGGTGGCCCGGGCGATGCTCGACGCCACCAACCGCCGCCTCCCCCGCAACTGACCCACCCGCAACTGACCCACCCGCACCTGACCCACCCGAAGCGGGTTCTAGTGTCGGCGGAATGCCGGTCGCATCGATGATCTCGTTCCGCCTGGGTGGGACCGACGGCGTCTCGGTCGAGGCGGAGAAGTGGTCGGACGCCCTGGAACAGCTGGGCTTCGAGGTCACCCGGATCGCCGGTGAGCTCGCCGGTCCCGCGCGGCCCGGCGACATGGTGCTCCCCGGGCTCGCCCTCGACGCGCACGACCGACCGGTCGCCCGAGAGCTCGCACGGGCGCTCGCGCACTGCGACCTGGTCGTGGTCGAGAACCTCTGCTCCCTCCCACTCAACGAGCCGGCGGCGACGACGACCGCCGCGGTGCTCGCTTCGTTCATCGACGACCACGGGCGGGTGGTGTTCCACCATCACGATCTCCCCTGGCAACGCCCCACCACAGCCCACGTGCTCGGTTTCCCACCCGCACTCGATGCACTCCACGTGACTATCAACGACCTCTCCCGCCGCGAGCTCGCGGCCCGGGGCATCGAGGCTGTCGTCATCCACAACTGCTTCGATCTCACGGTCCCGCCCGGCAAGCGCGACGCCACGCGCCGCCAGTTCGGTTTCCGGGCCGACGAGCTCGTCGTGCTGCACCCGGCCCGGGCGATCCCGCGCAAGAACGTCGCCGCGGCACTCCGGTTCACCGAAGCCCTCGACGGCCGGTCGGCCCGGCGGGCCGCGCACTACTGGCTCACCGGTCCGGCAGAAGACGGCT
This sequence comes from Acidimicrobiia bacterium, assembly GCA_038222385.1. Classification (GTDB taxonomy): domain Bacteria; phylum Actinomycetota; class Acidimicrobiia; order IMCC26256; family JANYLB01; genus JANYLB01. The sequence goes on along the minus strand of JBBRHS010000025.1, from coordinate 14,145 downwards.
ACGGACCCACCCTCGACTCGTTGCTCGACGGGGCCCGGGTGCCGTGGTCGCTCGGTCTCGCCCCCCGACCCGTCGATGCCTACGCCGCGGCCGACGTGATCGCCTTCCCGTCGACCTGGGAGGGCTTCGGCAACCCACTCATCGAGTCGGTGGTCGCCCGGCGGCCGCTGGCGGCCGCGGCGTATTCCGTGCGCGCCGAGATCGAAGCCCTCGGGTTCCGATGGTTCTCCGTCGATGATCCCGATCCGCTCGTCGCCTGGCTCGATGAGCCCGACGACACGATCTTCGCCCACAATCTCGCAGTGGCCCGACGGCACCTCTCGCTCGATGATCTCCCGAACCGGCTGGCCACGGCATGCGCCGACCGGGGCTGGACGTGGTGACCCCCGGCGATCCGGTCGTCGTGCGCCGGGCCCGGATCGCCCGGTGGGCCAAGCTCGGCAAGCGGATCGGCTACCTCGCGCTCCTGATCGCCATCGTCGGCTTCGCCGTCGGCGTCGTGACCGGCTTCTCGCCCGGGGTCGTGCGGGTGGTCGTCGTCGGACTGATCGTGATGTGCATCGTGCTGCCCGTGCCGATCGTGCTCGGCTACGGGGTCCGGGCCGCCGAGCGCGACGAACGTGGGGAGTCGCGGCGCTGAGCCCGACGGTCAGCGGTGGGCCGTCGACCTCGAGGGGACAGACCTGCCTGCGCCGAATTACGCTCCGAGGCGAACTCGTCGCCACGAATCCGTCGCGACGAACCCGTCGCAGAGCGCGAACCGTCGTACACAGGGGGATCCACCATGCCGAGGGCTGCAGTCGCGAAGGCGGTCGGTGCACCGCTCGAGATCCTCGATGTCGACCTGGCCGGGCCGAAGGCCGGAGAGATCCGGGTCCAGCTCGGTGCATCCGGCGTGTGCCACTCCGACCTCTCCGTCGTGAACGGCACTCTGCCGATCGGCCTCCCGGCCGTCCTCGGCCACGAGGGTGCCGGTACCGTCACGGAGCTGGGCGAGGACGTCGACAACCTGAAGGTCGGCGACCACATCGTGATCTCCTGGGTTCCCCAGTGCGGCAAGTGCTTCTTCTGCGAGCGGGGCCAGGGCGAGCTCTGCGAGGTCGGGTCGATCGCGAGCATGAGCGGTGGCCTCCTCGACATGACCAGCCGGTTCTCGCTCGACGGTCAGCCGCTCATGGTGATGGCCGCGTCGGGCACCTTCTCGGAGGAGACGGTGATCCCCGCGATCGGTGCGGTGAAGGTCGACGACGCCATCCCGTTCACCGACGCCGCGCTCATCGGATGCGGTGTGCTCACGGGCTTCGGCGCCGCGGTGAACACCGCGAGCATCCGCAAGGGCGACACCGTGGCCGTCATCGGTTGCGGTGGCGTGGGCCTCAACGTGATCCAGGGCGCGAAGCACGCGGGTGCCGACCGGATCATCGCCGTCGACATGGTCGACGGCAAGCTCCAGACCGCGACGAAGTTCGGCGCCACCGACACCGTGAACGCCGGCGAGGGCGACGCGGTGGCGAAGGTCATGGAGTTGAGCTCCGGGCGCGGCGCCGACGTCGCGTTCGAGGTCATCGGCCTCGGTCCGACCATCGACCAGGCCTTCCGGATGACCCGGCGGGGTGGCCAGGCGATCATCGTGGGTGTGCCGAGCTTCGACGTGACGATGACGATCACCCCGGCGATGGATCTCCTCGTGCAGGAGAAGCAGATCCGGGGCAGCTGGTACGGGTCGTCGAACGTCCAGAAGGACGTCCCGGCGCTGGTGAAGCTGTACAAAGACGGCAAGCTCAAGCTCGACGAGCTCATCTCCCGTGAGATCACCCTCGACCAGGTGAACGACGCCCTCGACAACATGGGGTCGGGCGAGATCGCCCGCTCGGTCATCAAGTACTCCTGAGCCCGCGACCTGAGAGAACGATCCACCCGAGAGGCAGCCCGTGAGATACTGCAACTTCGGCGACACCGATCTCGTCGTCTCGGAGGTCGGCTTCGGCACCTGGACCCTCGCGAGCAACTGGTGGGGTGAGGTCGCCGACAAGGACGGTCTCATCCGGGCCGCGTTCGACGCCGGGATCACCTTCTTCGACGCCGCGCCGGTCTACGGCAAGGAAGGCGCCGGCGAGACGGTCCTCGCCCGCTTCCTCGCCGACCACCGCGACGAGATCGTCCTCACCACCAAGTGCGGCTACGACATCGACGCCGACCGGAAGTACCCCGGGCAATCGGAGCGTCCACACGACTGGGAGCCGCAGTCGATCCGTGAGCAGCTCGACGCGTCGTTGCTCCGCCTCGGTGTCGATCACATCGACCTGTACCAGTTGCACAACACGCGGATCGAGCCGATCCTCGACGACGACCTCTGGGCGACGCTCATCGACCTGCGCGCGTCAGGGAAGGTGCGCGAGCTCGGCGTGGCACTCGGCCCGGCGATCGGCTGGGTGGAGGAGGGCCTCCAGGGGATCCGGAAGCGCCCCATCGCGACGTTGCAGACCGTGTTCAACGTCCTCGAGCAGGAACCGGGTCTCACGTTCGCGGCCGAGCCGAAGGTGGCTGCCGGAACGGTCTCGATGATCGCGCGGGTGCCGCACGCATCCGATGCCCTATCGGGGAGGATCACGCGCGACACGGTCTTCCCGCCCGAAGACCACCGTTCGCACCGCAACCGCGACAACATGCTCGACAACTTCGACAAGGCCGAGACCCTCGCGTTCCTCTGGGACGACACCGGTCGCACGATCGGCCAAGCCGCCGTCGCGGGCATCCTGGCGAACCCCGCGTTCGCGACGGTGCTGCCGACCTGCGTGACCGTCGAAGACGTCGAGGAGTACGCGGGCGGCGGCGACATCCCCCTCACGGCCGACGAGGTCGCCCGGGTCGACGCGCTGCGGTCGCACAACTTCGGCGTGACGAACCGCTACGAGATGCCCCTCAAGTCCAGCGTCTGAGCTGAGCAACGGAGTGCGTCTTCCCGCCGAGCAGAGGCGAAGCCAACTTCTCGAGGTCGCCTGCGATGTGTTCGCCGTGCGGGGCTTCCACGCGACGTCGATGGACGACGTCGCCGAGGCCGCCGGCGTCACCAAGCCCGTGTTGTACCAACACTTCCCGTCGAAGCGCGCGTTGTACCGCGAGCTCCTCGAAGACGTCGACCGGCGTCTCCTCGACGCGGTGCGCGCCGCGACCGTGAACGCGGAATCGGGTCGGGAACGGGTGCAGGAGGGGTTCGCCGCCTACTTCCACTTCGTGACCGGCAACCGCGCCGCGTTCCGGCTGTTGTTCGGCGCATCGGTTCGCAACGACACCGAGTTCGCCGCGATCGCCGAGGGCGCGATCGAACAGATCGCGACGCTCATCACCGGCCTGATCGAGATCGGACCCGACCACGAGCACCGCCGCGTGCTCGCCCACGCGGTCGTCGGCATGGCCGAGGCGACGAGCCGCCGACTCGCGGTGTCGGGCGGAGAGCTCGACCCGGATCGACTCGCGCGGTGGCTCGCCGAGATGGCCTGGTTCGGGCTCCGGGGCGTCCGCGCCGAGACCCCCGTCCCCCAGCCCGGAGGCTGACCGGCCCCGATGGCCCGACTCCGATCGGTGGTCGTGCTCTCGGCAGCCACCGGAGCCGTCACCGGCTTCCTCGTCGCCCTGTTCGACACGATCGTCGTGGAGTGGCTCGCCGACGGGGTCTCCGAGCTGCCCCTCTGGGCGGTCGCGGTGCTCCCGACCGTCGGCCTGGCGGTCGCCGCGCTCAGCCTGCGGTGGCTCGGCCCCGCCTCCCGGGTCACGACGCCAGAGACGGCCGATGCGTACCTGCAGGCGTTCCACGACCCCCATCGTCCGCTCGGGCTGCGGGCACTGCCCGCCCGCATGATCGCCGCGATCGCAACGCTCGGTTCGGGCGGGGCGATGGGTCTCGAGGGCCCCTCGCTCTATCTCGGGGCGACGCTCGGCGCGACGACGCAGCGCCGGCTCGGGCGTAACCGGGCGGTGCGGTGGTTGCAGACCGCAGACCGGCGCGTCCTCATGGTCGCAGGCGCGGCCGCCGGGGTGGCCGCGATCTTCAAGGCCCCGGCCACGGGCGCGGTGTTCGCGCTCGAGGTCCCCTACGTCGACGACTTCGCCCGCCGGATGTTGCTCCCTGCGCTGATCGCGTCGGCTACGGGCTACCTCGCGTTCGTTGCGGTGAACGGTACGACACCGATCTTCCCGGTGAGCAGCTCGCCCGACCTCACCGCCGTCGACCTCTTCGGCGCGCTGGCGATCGGGATCGTGGCGGGGTTCGCGGCGCGCGGGTTCACGCTGCTCCTCCGACTCGCGAAGCGTGTCGCGTTGAGTCCCCACGTGGCGGTCCGGGTCGTCACGGCCGGGATGACGCTCGCGGCACTGTTCGCGATCGGACGGGGAGTCACCGGTGAGAGCGTCGCGATCGGCACGGGCTACAACACCCTTGCCTGGGCGACCACCGGTGACCACGCGGTGTGGGTGCTCCTGGTGGTGCTCCTGCTCCGGATCATCGCTACGAGCGCGACGGTGGCCGGCGGCGGCGCGGGAGGACTCTTCATCCCGCTGGTCGTCGCGGGCGCGTTGCTCGGCCGGGCGGCCGGCGGGATCTTCGACGGTATCGACACCCAGGTCGCGGTGGTGATCGGCGTGGCCGCGTTCCTCGGCGCGGGCTACCGCGTGCCGCTCGCGGCGGTGGTGTTCGTCGCCGAGACGACGGGCCGCGCCGGATTCATCGTGCCGGGTCTGCTCGCCGCGGTCGCGGCCGAACTGGTGATGGGGCGGGCATCGGTCACCGCCTACCAGCAGCGCCTCACGTCATCCGACGTCGACTCCGGCGACGGCTGACCGCTACGCGTCGTCGTCTCCGGGGTCGGGAGGGGCGGGTTGCTCCACCCCGGTGGCGCTCGGACCGCGGAGCCGGCCCATGTTGCCGACCAGTCCCGCGACCAGGGTGACGAGGAAGATCTGGCCGATCAACGCCTCCAGGCTCACCACGATGCGGCCCGGGTCGGTCGCGGGGCTGAGGTCGCCGAAGCCCACCGTCGTGAGCACGATGAAGCTGAAGTAGAGGAACTTCACCGGATCGTGGGCGTCGCCTTGGGCGAAGAACGGGTCGCCGCCGAGATGGTCCATGAGCCCGTAGATCGTCGCGAACGCGATGCCGATGAGCAGGTACGCACAGATCGCTCCGAGGATCGTCTCCAGGTTGACCTGCGGATGCCGCAGGATCCGATTCAGGACTACGAGCGGCGTGACCACGATGAGCACCGACATCAGCGAACCCGCGCCTTCGAACACCTCGCCGGCCGCCGACTGCACGATGTTGAGCAAGATCCACGCGCCGACCACCACCGCCGCGACCTGGATCCACCGACCCCTGATGTGCGACGTGTGCAGCGCGAGCAGGAGCACGACCCCGAAGACCACGCCTTCGATGGTCCGGTGCCACTGGCTCGTGGTGAGCACCGCCATCATCCCGTAGGCGACCACGATCGCGACGAGCAGCACGCTATAGCTGTCGCCGGCGCGGATCCTGCGCATGAGAGCTTCCCGACTCGCGAGTCGGCGGATCGCGACGTTGTCGGGCATGGTCGAGATCTTGCCATCCGGCTAGCGTCGTGCCCCGGATGTCGAGTTCCTCCACGCTTGCGCTTCACCCGTGGAACCGGTCGTTCCGATGGCACGACCACGAGGGACCCTTCCGCGCCCTCACGGAGGCCCAGGTCGCACAGTTCGACCGCGAAGGCTACGTGGTCGTCGAGGATCTCATCGCGCCCGATGAGCTCGCGCGGGTGGTCGCCGCGATCGACACCATCGAAGAAGAGACCGACGCATTCCTCCGGGCCCGAGACGATGGCCGGTTCCACATCTCCGAGAGTGGAGCGCTCACGTTCAGCCCACACCTCGTTGCCCGGTCACCCGCACTGCGCGAGCTCTCGGCCCATCCGCGCTTCGTCGACCTGTGCGCCGATCTCGTCGGTCCCGACGTGCGGCTCTACTGGGACCAGGCCGTGTACAAGAAGCCGGCGAAGCCACGCCGCTTCCCATGGCACCAGGACAACGGCTACACGTTCGTCGAACCACAGGAGTACCTCACACTGTGGGTCGCGCTCACCGACGCGACGCTCGAGAACGGGTGCCCGCAGGTCGCGCCCGGGATCCACCGACACGGCACACTCGTGCACCACTACGTCGAACCCCTCGGCTACGAGGTCTTCGGCGACCATACGGGCGCGGTGGCGGCCGAGGTGCGCGCCGGTGGCGCAGTCGCGTTCTCGTCGCTCACGCCCCACCTCACCGGACCGAACACCACCGACGGCATCCGCAAGGCCTACATCCTGCAGTACGCGCCCGACGGCGCGGTCGCGCTCCACGGCGACGCCAGCCGGGGTGCGCCGTCCGCCCGCGTCCCCTGCACCGACCCCGACCGTCAGTACCCGGTCCTCCGCGCCGGCCACCCCGTCGCACCCCCGCCACTCACCTGAGAAGCGACCGTCAAGGAAGGTCCTGGAGGACGGCTTCGGCGGCGTTGCGGCCGTTGACGGCGATGACGCTGCCGGCGGGGTGGGTGGCGGCGCCGCACAGGTAGACGCCGGGGGCCGGGGCCCGCGGCGCGAAGCGGTGTTCCCACATCTGGTCGGGGGTGCACTCGCCCTGGAAGATGTGGCCGCCGGTGAGGCCGACCCTCTCCTCGATGTGGGGCGGGCCGAGCACCTCGGTGAACTCGACGCAGTCGTGGATGTCGGGCGCGAAGCGGGCGATGGCGTCGAGGATCTTGCCCGCGACCTCGTCGCGGCGCGTGTCCCAGTCGCCGTCCGCGAGCTCGTACGGGGCGTACTGCGCGAACACGCTCATGGTGTGTTTGCCGGGTGGGGCGACCGACGGGTCGTACGCGGTCTGGAAGTAGAGCTCGGCGAATCCGGGTGTGACCTCGCCGCGGGTCGCAGCCTGGAACGCTCGCTGGGCGTCGTCGATGCCGGTGGTGATCGACACCATCGACCCGCAGGGCCAGTCGGCGTCGGGTTCGGCGGTCCACGTCGGGAGGTGACTCAGCCCGGCGTTCAGCTTCACGACGGGTGACGTCATGCGCCAGGTGTCCATGCGGTCACGGAACGACGGGGCCGCGTTGTCGCCGAGCAGCCCCAGCGTGCGGCGGGGATCGGCGTTGGAGACGGCTGCCTTGGCCCGGATCATCTCGCCGCCCTCGAGCAGCACGCCTTCACCGGGAACGATCGCACCGACCTCGACCCCGCTCGCGAGCACCGCGCCGGCTTCGATCGCGGCCTGGGCGATCGCGAACGAGATCCGGCCCATGCCTCCTTCGACATAGCCCCACATCGCGGGTTCACCGTTGCAGGTGCCGGCGAAGTGCATCAGCTTGATCGATGCGGTGCCGGGGTCACGTGGTCCGGCCCAGGCGCCGATCACACCCTGGCCGTAGAGCGCGGTACGAAGGCGCTCGTCCTTCACGTACGACTCGACGACGTCGGCGATCGACGCGTCGAAGAGCACGTCGATCAGTTCCCGGTCGTGGCCGAGCATCTCCTCGAGCTCGGGGCGCGACGGTGACGCGCCGATCCACGAGTCGCGCGGACCCTCACGCAACGCGACGCGGAGGCGGCCGAACATGTCCTCGTAGGCGAACTGACCTTCGATGTCGGCGTCGGTGAACCCGTTCTCCTTCATCGACGCGACGGTGCGGTCGTGGTCGGACCACTGCGCGTACGACGTGCCGTCGACGAACGGGCACCAGAGGTTGGGATCGGCGAGGAACACCTTGAAGCCGTGCCGCGGGAGGTCGAGCTCGGTGATCACCCGCTGGTCGAGCAGGCCGACCACGTACGCGCACGGGCTCACGATGTACCGCGAGTCGTCGAAGGGCTGTTCGAGCGTGCACGCACCGCCGAGTTGTTCACGGCGCTCGAGCACCAGCACCTGCTTGCCCGCCTTGGCGAGGTACGCGGCCGCGGTGAGGCCGTTGTGGCCACCACCGACGACGACGACATCCCATTCCTTCGCCGCGAGGTCGGCCACCGGCATCGGCAGCCCTACCTTCCCCATCACGTCGTTGACGGACTGATGGTTCGCTCGGGTCATCATTGATGGTTCGCTCCGGCTCCGGCGCTCGATCGCCCACCAGTTGTCGTGCCGCGACGCGTGTCCGCGCCTCCACCTGTGCTCACTGCCGCACCATCTTCCCGAAGGCGTCGAGGTTCGTGAGGAAACGGTCCACGTCGTCGTCGGTGTGCTGCACCGACAAGGTCCACTGCTCGCACTTGCCCCACGGCGGCAGGAACACCCCCCGGTTGTGTTGCACCAGCCAGTGCGCGTGACCCCACCGGTCGTCGTACGCGAGAAAATCGCGGTAGTTCCGGATGCGGTCGGGCGAGAACACCACACAGCCCTTGGCACCGAGCGCGCTCACGTGCCCGTCGATACCGTGCCGAACCAGCGTCTCCTCACTGCCTTCCACGATCCGTACCCGCAGCCGCTCGAGATGCGCGTACGCGTCGGCCGTGAGCACCTCGGTGAGGGTCGCCTTCGCCGCGGCCATCGTCAGCGGATTGCCGTTGAACGTGCCCACCTGCTCGTAGGTGCCGTCGGTGATTGATTCCATCACCTCGGCGGTGCCGCCGATCGCACCGCAGGGAACTCCCCCGCCCATCGCCTTGGCCAGGCAGATGATGTCTGGCGTGATGCCGGAGCGCTTCGTCATGCCACCGGGTCCGACGGTGAGGCCGGTCTTGACCTCGTCGTAGGCGAGCAGCGCACCGTGGGCATGCAGCCGGTCGCGCACACCTTCGAGGTAGCCCTCGGGCGGCGGGATCACGCCGATGTTCATCATCGCGGGCTCGAGGATCATCCCCGCGATCTCGCCCTCGTGCTCGGTGAGTGCCCAGTCGAGCGCGTCGAGGTCGCCGAACGGGACCACCACCGTGAGCGCGGCCAGTGCCTGTGGGATCGCGGGGCCGGTGCGGATCGATGCGGGCCGCCGAACCGGACCCATCTCGTCGACACCCGGGTAGACCGACCACTGCACCGCGTCGTGGTGACCGTGGTAGCTGCCCTCGACCTTGATGATGCGTTCACGACCGGTGACCGCGCGCATCAGGTGGATCGCGTCCATCGTCGACTCGGTCCCTGAGTTGCCGAAGCGCCAGATCGGGAGCCCGAACCGCTCGGCCAGCGCCTGCGCGACCGGGATCACGTCGGCGGTCGGCTGCGCAAAGTGCGAGCCGAGGGTGATGCGTTCCTGCACGGCTCTCACCACTGCCGGATGAGCGTGGCCGACGAGCATCGAACCGAACCCGTTGTGGAGGTCGACGTACTCGTGCCCGTCGGCGTCCCAGACCCGCGAGCCCAGGCCGTGGTCGATCCAGACCGTCTGCGGTGGCGCCATCTGCCAGTTCGACACCACCCCGCCGGCGAGGCTCGTCGTGGCCTCGGCCAGCAAGCGGGCCGACTCGGGCAGCCGGGCGATGAACGCGGCTTCTTCGACGGCGACGAGCTGGTCGAGCGCGACCAGATCGCGATCCGGGCCGACCTGGGCGGTGGTCATCCGACACTCCCCTCACGCAGACGTCCCGCATCACTGTTCGCGCCGGCGTCGAGCGGTTGGCCGAGGTAGCCCCGGGCCACCATCGCGGTGAAGCGCTGCACCGCGTCCTCGTCGACGCCGAACGGACCCGGGCGGAAGCCCCGCGACGCGAGACCGCGCTGCACGTTCTCGCACGCCGTCCAGTCCTGGCGATTGGTCACGTCCCAGAAGTCGACGGCGTAGGCCGGATCGAAGTCGGGCCGCGCCACCGCCTCGGGCGCGAACAACCACTCGCACTCGACCTCGCTGACACCGGGCGAGACGGGCTCGATCCGGTGCGTCATCACGTAGTCGGGGTGCAGACTCACCAAGAAGTTGGGGAAGAGGCCCACGTAGACGACCTCGCGTGCCTGCGCGTCGTCGAGCCCGGGTAGGCGGACTCCGTCGCTCTCGCCCGACATCGACATCGTCTCCGCGTTCGGCGCGAGCTCCATCGTGCCGCCGACCCACGCACCGGTCAGGTCGTAGTTCGATCCGCTCTCCGGTGCACTCACCCGGCACAGCTCCGGGTGGATCAGGGAGCAGTGGAAGCACTCCTGGTAGTTCTCCGCCGCGAGCTTCCAGTTCGCCTGCATCGTGTAGTCGTGACGGGCAGCCGCGACCAGGTCGGCCGCGCCGTACGGAGCCAGCACCGTCTCGAAGTCGCCCAGGTGGTCGGCGAGGGGCGGCGCGGCGCCGGAGAGGTTGACCATCGCCCAGCCGTGCCATTCCTCGACCCGCACCGGCGTGAGCCCGTGCTCCGACATGTCGAAACCGGGGGGCGGCTCGTAGCGGGGAGTCGCGGTGAGCGAGCCGTCGAGCGCGTAGGTCCACGCGTGGTACGGGCAGTTGATCTGCGATCGGTGCGCGTGGGCCCCACAGGCGAGCAACTCGCTCCCCCGGTGCGCGCACACGTTGTAGAACGCCCGCAACCGGCCGTCGTCGTCGCGCACGAGGAGGATCGAGTCGCCCGCGGCGCGAACCGCGCGGCGTGCACCGGCCTGCACGAGATCGGCGCTCCGCCCCGCGCTCACCCATCCGCCCCGGAAGAAGTGCTCGCGTTCGAACTCGAGTACGTCGGCGCCGGTGTACGCACGCGCCGGGAGCATCGAGCCGCTCGCCTCGGGGTCGAGCACGCCGGCGAGGTCGGCGGCGGAGAACGGTGCCGCGCCGATCGACAGGCCGGTCATCGCCCCACCCTCCACTTGGCCTTGAGATCCTGGCGCTTCTTGTCACTGAGGATCCGCTTCGAACAGAGGTACGCCGGGATGCCGGTGACACCCCCACCCGCGTGCGTCGCCGAGCTGCACTGGTACAGCCCGTCGATCGGGGTCGTGTAGTCGGCGTAGCCCGGCGCAGGACGCATGTGGAAGAGCTGGTCGGGCGAGAGCTCGCCGTGGAAGATGTTGCCGCCGAGCAGGCCGTACTCGTGCTCCATCTCGTAGGGCCCGATCACCTGGCGGTGGATGATCGACTGCTTGAAGTTCGGCGCGAACTCGGTGTATCCGTCGACGATGCGGTCGGCGTAGGCCTCGAGCTCCTCGGCGTGCGGCTCCTCGGACCACGTCTCGGGGACCCACTGCGTGAACAGCGACATCACGTGGGTGCCTTCGGGGCAGAGCGTGCGGTCGAACACCGACGGGATGCAGCCGTCGGAGAACGGCGCCGCCGCGGGCTTGCCCTCGCGGGCGTCGATGAACGCCTTCTCGAGGTACGCGACCGACGGGCACAGCTCGATCGAGCCGCCGTGGTGCTCCTGCACGTTGGTGCCGGGGTCGGCGATGAAGTCGGGCAGCTCGGAGAGCGCAAGGTTGACCTTCACGGTGCCGCTGCGCGTCCGCCAGCGCTCGAGGTCTTCGACGAAGTCGGCGGGGAGCTCCTGGCGGTCGATCTGGCGCAGGAACGTGATCTGCGGGTGGGTGGCTGCGACCACGATCGGGGCGCGGAACTCGGTGCCGTCCTTCAGCACCACGCCGGTCGCGCGACCGTTCTGCACCAGGATCCGTTCGACCGGCGAGTCGGTGCGCACGGTCGCCCCGAGGTGCTCCGCCGACGCGCGGATCGCGGCCGCGATCGCACCCATGCCCCCCTCGGGGAAGCCCCACGATCCGAGGTGGCCGTCGCCGACGTCGCCGATCGAGTGGTGGACCATCACGTACGCCGTGCCCGGCTCCTCGGGGCCGGCCCACGTTCCGATGATGCCGTTGATCGCGAGATCGGTCTTCACCTGGTCCGACTCGAACCAGCCGTCGAGCAGGTCGGTGATGCTCATCGTGAAGAGGCGCGTGACGTCGGCGACCGAACGGGTGTCGAGCCCGCGCAGCTGCCACGCGAGGCGGACCTGCTCGACGAGATCGCGCGGCCGACGCGAGCCGACGTTCGGGGGCGACTGCATCAGGAGCGGACCGAGCACCGACGCGATGCCCTCCATGTAGGCCTCCCACTTGGGAAAGTTCTCCGCGTCCTTCTTCGAGAACTTGGCGATCTACTCCTGGGTGCGGACCGGGTCGTCGTAGTGGGTGAGCGAACGGCCGTCGGGGAACGGGATGTACCCCGGACCCATCGGGTGCACCTTGTAGCCGTAGCGCTCGAGATCGAGATCGCGGATGATCGTCGGCGGCATCAGGCTCACCACGTACGACAGGGTCGTGATCTTGAACTCGGGGCCGAACGGCGTCTCCGTGCTCGACGCCCCGCCCGTTGCGCCGCGCGCTTCGAGCACCAGTGGCTGCAGTCCGGCCCGGGCGAGATAACCCGCGGTGACGAGACCGTTGTGGCCCCCGCCGATGACGATTGCCCCGTGACCCGATGCCCCGTACCCCACTGCGACTCCCCTGTTCCCGACCACCCGACCCGCACTCCCGTGTCCGGGCTTGCCACTTACTGACTGATCAGTCAGTATAGGGACCCGACCGGCCCCCGTCCACCGCTCCGGAGAGAGCCATGGAGACACTCGAGCACGAGATCCGCGCCCGGCACGGCGTCACCGTCGAGCAGGCCCGGACCCTGCCTGCCTCCTGGTACGCCGACCCCGACCACTTCCGCGTCGAGGTCGACGCGGTGTTCCACCACGAATGGGTCGGCGTGGGCGTGACCGACGACGTCGCGACGCCCGGCTCCTACCTCGCCACCACCGTGGGCGGCACGGTGCCGATCGTCGTGACCCGCGACGAAGCGGGGACGCTGCGGGCGTTCCACAACGTGTGCCGACACCGCGCCGCGCCGGTCGCCGAGGGCTGCGGCGACGCGCGTCTGTTGCAGTGCCCGTACCACGCGTGGATCTACCGGCTCGACGGCACGCTCGCGAAAGCCGGTGGCATCGGCACTCCCGAGGGCTTCACCACCGACGACCTCCCCTTGCACGAAGTACGCGTAGCGACGTTCGCCCGGTCCGTCTTCGTGAACCTCGATCCCGACGCACCCGACTTCGATCCCGGGCCACTCGCGACCGGCCTCACGCCCTACGCGCTCGACCGCATGGAACTCGTCGCCCGCGATCGGTGGGAACGTTCGTTCAACTGGAAGGTGTTCCTCGAGAACTACTCGGAGAACTACCACACGCCGTTCGTCCATCCCGAGCTGATCAGCGCCGGCTGGGACTACCCGATGGAGACCGCCGGCCCGATCGTGTTCGCGTGGGACGCGCCCCACCTCCCCCGCTCTCCCGGCGAGGAGGCCCTCGCGAACGCGCGCCCCGGGGAGCCGGGTTGGGAACGCGTCGCCGATGCCTTCGAAGACGACTCGTTCATCGGTGGGTCGTACCTGACGCTCTGGCCGAACACGATGATCAGCGTGTTCGCCGACTTCGCCGCATCGTTGCGGCTCGAACCGCTCGGGCCGGACCGCACCGTCGTCACCCGCGAGTACTTCTGGCACGAACGCGTCTCCGAAGCGCGCCGTCAGACGGACTTGCGCGCCACGCAGCTCGTCGGGGCGCAGGACCTCGACATCTGTGAGGCGGTGCAACGGTCGCACTCCGGTGGCACCTCGGCCGACGGACCGCTCTCGACCGAACACGAACGCGGCGTCGCCCACGTGCACCAACTCCTCGTCGCCGCGCTCGAGCGCTCACTCCTGCGTGTCCCGCGATGAGCGGTCGCATCCGTCGCGCCGATGCGGAGGTCCGCAAGACCGAGATCCTCGAGACGACGGTCCGAGTCGTGCTCGAGCGGGGCTTCGGGAACACCCGCGTCGCCGACGTCGCTGCGGCGCTCGGGGTGAGCACCGGGCTGATCCACTACCACTTCTCGTCGAAGGACGAACTGCTCGCCGAGGCGTTCCGCTTCGCGGCCGACGCCGACATCGCCCGCGTCGGGAAGGTCCTCGCCGAGGGCAGCAACGCGCTCGAACGACTCGACCGCGCCCTGCGCGACTACGTGCCGGGGGGCACCGGCGAAGAGGTCTGGGTGCTCTGGATCGATGCCTGGGGTCAGGCACTCCGTGATCCCGCCCTCCGAGAGATCTCGGAGGAGCTCGATCAGGCATGGGTGACCCTCTTCGAGCGGATCATCGTCGACGGCGTGGCCGAGCACCGGTTCACGTGCACCGACCCGGGAGCTGTTGCCTGGCGCCTCGCC
>JBBRHS010000024.1:0-15799 GCA_038222385.1 Acidimicrobiia bacterium | reverse complement strand
CCCGACCGAGCCCCGCGAGGACCTCACCTACAGCGAGTTCCGCAGCGCGGTCACCGACGGGCGGGTCGAGACCATCGAGATCGACAACAACGACGGCGACATCGACGGCGAGCTGGAGGGGGGCACGCTGTTCACCACCACCGGCCCGGTCGACGGCGGCATCCCCGACGAGGACCTGCGCATCCTGCGGGACCAGGGCGTGGAGGTCAGCTACGTGACCCCGTCGCCCAGCTTCATCGCCGCCATCCTCCCCTACATCATCGTCTTCGGCCTGTTCATCGGGTTCTTCATCTGGATGCAGCGCCGGGCCCAGGGCCAGATGAGCGGGGTCATGAACATCGGCAAGTCGAAGGCCAAGCCCTACGACACCGAGCGCCCCGGCACGACCTTCGACGACGTCGCCGGCTACGAGGGCGTCAAGCAGGAGATCACCGAGGTGGTCGACTTCCTGAAGTATCCGGAGAAGTTCGCGGAGATCGGCGCCCGGATTCCCAAGGGCGTGCTCCTCGTGGGACCCCCCGGCACCGGCAAGACCCTGATCGCCCGGGCCGTCGCCGGCGAGGCCGGCGTGCCGTTCCTGTCCGTGACGGGCTCAGACTTCATGGAGATGTTCGTCGGGGTCGGCGCGAGCCGCGTCCGCGACCTGTTCCAGAATGCGAAGAAGCTCGGGAAAGCGATCATCTTCGTCGACGAGATCGACTCCATCGGCCGCAAGCGCGGCGCGGGCCTCGGTGGTGGCCACGACGAGCGTGAGCAGACCCTGAACCAGATGCTCGCCGAGATGGACGGCTTCGAGGCCACCGAGGGCATCGTGATGATGGCGGCGACCAACCGTCCCGATGTCCTCGACCCCGCGCTCCTGCGCCCAGGCCGGTTCGACCGTCAGATCATGGTCCCCCTCCCCACCCAGGACGAGCGCGTCTCGATCCTCAAGGTGCACTTCCGCGACAAGAAGATCTCCGGCGACGTCGATCTCGACGTGGTCGCCCGCGGTACTCCGGGCATGAGCGGCGCCGACCTCGCCGGTCTCGTGAACGAGGCCGCGCTGTTCGCGGTGCGGCGCGGCGAGTCGGAGGTGCACGCACGGGACTTCGACGATGCTCGCGACCGCGTCCTCATGGGCCTGAAGCGCGAGTCGATGGTGCTCACCGAGGAGGAGAAGGAGGTGGTGGCCTACCACGAGGGCGGCCACGCGACGCTCGCGTACGTCCTCGAGCACGCCGACCCCGTGCACAAGGTCACGATCCTGCCGACCGGTATGGCGCTCGGCGTGACCCAGCAGCTCCCGATCGAGGAGCGCCACATCTACCTCAAGGAGTACATCACCGACTCCCTCGTCGTCCGCCTCGGCGGTCGGATCGCCGAAGAGCTGATCTACGGCCACCTCTCGACCGGCGCGCAGAACGATCTCGTCGGCTGCACCGAGCTCGCCCGCAAGATGGTGCGGGAGTGGGGCATGTCGAAGCGGATCGGCCCGATGGCCTGGGGCTCCCAGGGCGCGGTGTTCCTCGGCGAGGACCTCGTGCACACCCGCGACTACTCCGACGAGACCGCCCGCGTCATCGACGAAGAGGTCGAGTTCATCCTCCGCGAAGAGGAGGACCGTACGCGCCGCGTGCTCGGCGAGTACCGCCCGGGTCTCGAAGCGGTCGCTCGCGCGCTGCTGGAGCACGAGACCCTCGAGGGCGCCGAGGTCGGGCGCCTCATCGACGAGGCCATGGGGCGCAAGGTCGGTGGTCCGCGCATGGTGACGCGCGCCGACGGCACCGAGGTCGAGGCCACCGAAGACGAAGCCGACACCGACCGGGTCGAAGCCCCCGACATGTTCGCGCCCCTCCCCACGGAGTAGCAGCGGATACGGCGGATACCCACCCGCGGCACTCGGGTGGGTGGGCGATCGAGCCGGTGCAGTGGAAACGACCCGAACGTCGGAGCAGCCCCTCCCCGAAAGGGGCCCTCTGGCGGAGCAGCCCGTCAGCCGATGGGGTCCGGGGTACGGAGTTCGGCGACCGCGGCCCAGATGTCGGTCGCAGAGGTCGGACCGACGAAGGCTGCCCGCACGATCCCCTCGGCGTCGGCGACGACGACCATCGGCACGGCCGAGATGTCGTATCGGTCGTGGATCTCACGATCGTCCTGGTAGGTGAGCTCCGTGACCGCGACCTGGGGCGAGTCGAGCGGAGCGATCTTGGCCGCGAGTTCGGGGCACGAGCCACAGGTGGTGGAACTGAAGAGCGCCACGAGCCACGGGGCATCCGGCCGCGGGAAATCGGCCCGCCGGAGTTGCCGCGGCGACGGGAAGGAGTCGACCGGCGGGCCTTCGGGCTCACGGCGCCGGATGATCGCGGCGATCCCGATTGCGACGACCACGATCGCCGCGGCGATGAGCGCCCGTTCGATCACGGTGTCTCGTCGGGAGCCGGCCCGGGGATTCCGGGACTCACGGTGATCCCGGTACTGCCGACGCTCTGACGCACCACGGCGAGAGGTTGCGTCGCATCCACGAGGATCGCTGCGTCGTCGGCGACACCGAGCGCGCCGAGGTCGAAGGCGAACCGTCGACCCGGCGCGACGCGGACGACCGGTTGCTGTGTGTCGCTCGACCCACCACCGATCACCCGGAGCGTGACCCGAGCCGGGCGCCGACCCCGATTCGCGACCACGATCGAGTCGGCGGTGTCGCCGGCGACGCGCCCGGCGGCGAAGGCCCAGCGCCGGGCAGTCGTCGGGACCCCGAGCGCGGTTGCGAGACCGGTCGGCGATCGACCCAGGGTCTGTTCCGCGGCGACGGGGGTTCGGGCGGCATCGATCTCGATCCATGCACCGAGACCGGCGGGGACGCGTGCGCCCACGTCGACGGCGACCGCGGCGCGGCTCGGGACGACGACGACCCGCGGAGCCAGCGTGGCATCGCCGTCGAGGCGGATGCGCACGGTCACCTGTGCGGGGCTGGCGCCCGGATTCGCGATCGCGACGACGCTGCCACCTCCGACTGCACCCACCGGGAAGGACCATCGGGTCGAGAGCTCGGGCGTGCCGAGCGACACCGAGAGACCCCTGGGATCGGCTTCCCGGACCGAAGCCTGCTCCGCGACGACGCGACCGGTCCGGGTGCGGACCTGGGTGGCGACGGTCGCCTGGCGGCGCACCGAGTCGTGCAGCGGCACCATGACACGCGTCCGACGGGGAACGACGATGCCCTGGAGGTCGCCGGGCGCGAGGAACCCGCCGTCGGTGAGGAACGTGAGGTCGACGATCGCGTCGTCGCCGAACGGGTTGAACAGGGCGAGCCACAGCTGCGTGTCCCGATCGGTCGTCCCGGCGGCGAAGTACCACGCGGCCGACGGACCCGTCGCGCAGGGACCGACTGCGACGTCGTCGTTCCCGACGACCTGGTGCTCGACCACCGCCCGCCCGCCGAACGTCTCGACCACCACTCCGGGTTCGGGTGTGGCGAGCACGTCGGCGACCGGGACGCGGGTCTGGGATCGTGCGGCCACATCGATGTCGCGCGTCACCGACTCCCCACCGCCTCCGGGCATGACCGTGACCGACGCCTGGAGCCTTCGAGGCCCGAGGTTCGTGACGATGATCGTCTCCGGCGTCGGCCCGTCGGGTGCCGACGATCCGATCGCGCAGTACCACGCGTTCGACAGCGAATCGGCCGACGGGATCGTCGGTCCCGCGACCTCGACGGCACCGCTCGACCGGCCGTCGTCACTGAGGCGATCGACCACTGCGGCGAACACGAGCGCGACCAACACGACGACCAGGATCGGCCACCGGCGGTCGGCGTCGCGGGTGGCGTCACGAGCCGCGTCGCGAGCGGCGTCACGACGCGCCGTCGCCGCAGGACCCGATCGGCCCGGGCGGTTCACGCCGGTCACGCCACGACCTCGGGAACGGATGTGGGTTCGGGTGACGCCGACGCGGCTGCAGCGGACCGCGCCGCCCGTCGCGCGCGTCGAGCCGCTCGCAGTCGGCGGCCGAGTTTGGTGCTCCGGAACCAGAACCCGCCCAGGGCGAGCCACGCGAGTACCTGCACCAGCGCGATCAGGTTGCGCTGCCACTGTGCGGTGAACCGGAACCCGATCGCGCCGGGGGCACGCTGCTCGAACCCGTTCGCCCAACCGAAGGCCTCGACGTGGTCGAGCGATCCGTCTCCCGACCGGGCGCTCCACGCCGACGAGTACGCCTCCGACAGGAGCACGGCCCCGGTCCGGGTCGTCGTGTCGGACTGCACCGGTCGCGCACCGGACAGGTCGGTGCGGAGTGCCGCACGTGATGGATCGGGAGCGTCGGGACGCAGCGCGTCGATCGACGCACCGCGCACCACCGAAGGCGTGGGCGCCCAGGCGTCGTTCTCGTAGAGCACGAGGCCGCCCTCGGACTCGAGTCGACTGAGGTCGAGCTGGTCGGCGAGCCCACGGGTGAGCTGCGGCGTTGGACGGGCGCGCTCGCCGCCACTGGCACCCGATCCGGGTGGGAGTGCGACGTACCGCACCCCCATCGGAGCGAGCAGGTGCCCGAGCCGGTTGGTCAAACCGTCGTGGGTGTCGGTGACGGCATCGCCGACGAGGCCGGCGGCCGCACCACCGGGCGCGGGCCACAGATCGAGCGCGCCGCCGGGACCACCGCGGGTGATCCCGTAGCCGATGCCGTCGTCGGAGACGGTCGCGTCGATCGGTAGGACGTCGGGATCGCCGACCCAGAGCACGCGGAATCCGCCTTCGGTCTGTTCGCTGTCCATCCACGACAGGGCGGTGTTCCAGTCGGTCGACGGCGCCTGCCAGCGACCGTCGAGCGCATCGGCCGCGAACCCGAGCGCGGGAAGAACGAGCACGACCGGTACCGCCGCCGCCGCGATCTGCCGCCAGCCCAACTGGAAGTGGTGCAGGTCGGTCCGGAAGGCGCCGACGCCGAGGCCGACCGCGAGCGCGATCCCGAGTGCCGCCGGGACCAGCAGACCCTCGGGCGCCGGTACCGCGGCGTCGAAGGCGATCACGGGCGGCAACCACGCCAATCCGAACCCGACGAGAGCGAGGACCCACGCCCGAGCGGTCCACGCGAGTCGGGGTCCGGTGGTGACGAGCACCGCGAGGGCGGCCGCGAGCAGGAGGGCCCATCCCCCGGCGCCCGCGCCCGCCGGTCCGGTGTGAAAGCGCAGGACCTCGGGAAGGTCGAGTGTCGCCGAGAAACCCGATCCCCACGCGGCCGCCCGCTCGCCGCTGCGCAACAGGGCGAGCGGCCAGGGCAGCAGGAGCACCAGCGCGCCGACGGAACCGACGAGTGCCATCCGCACGGATCGCAGCGCCGGGTAGTCGTCGCCCGCGAGCGGCTGCGCGATCAGCAGCGCGATCGCGGCCACGGTCAACACCAGGAACGCCGGCGGCCAGAACGCGGTCGCCACCGCGAGCAGGGCGACGAGTGGCAGGTAGCGGCGGATTCGAGCCGGCCAACGCTCACCCTCGGGTCGGACCGATCGCGTCATCACCTGTTGCAGGAGGAACGGCGCCAGCGCGTAGAACACGAGAGGGCCGAGTCGACCGTTCGCAAGCGCGTTGCGGGCGATCGGGTTGATCCCGTACACGAGCGCCGCGGCGAGCGCCGCCCGCCGGTTCCCGGCGACGTGCCGCGTGAGCCGGAACGCGCCGACCACACCGAGCGGGACCATCGCGCTGACGAGCACCGACCGAGCCAGTCCGGTCGCGCCGAACAGCACCGTGCCGGCACTGGCGAGCAACGCGAAGACCGGAGGTGGGGTCGAGGCCGAACCCAGGCCCTGGTGGCGCCAACCCGAGCCGAACGCCGACACCAGGTCCCCGACTCCCGGCCACGCCAGGTTCTGCCCTACCGCCGGGACGTGGCCGAAGAGGTACTCGCGCGTGCCGAAGACGAAGACCACCGCGAAGACGAGCAGGGCGATGCCGAGTGGCTCGCGCGCGCGTGACCGTGCGGTGTCGACGGCATC
Source organism: Acidimicrobiia bacterium (assembly GCA_038222385.1). Taxonomy (GTDB): domain Bacteria; phylum Actinomycetota; class Acidimicrobiia; order IMCC26256; family JANYLB01; genus JANYLB01. Next base: position 9,828 of record JBBRHS010000024.1, on the reverse strand, counting down.
GCGGCCGACGTCGCTCAGCGATTGGATCCGCGCCTCGGCCTGGACGTGCTCCACGACGTAGTTGCGAGCTCTGGCACTCCCTCGGAACTGCAACCACCGCAGATCGGAGTCGGGGATGGTGCGACTCGCCTGCACCGCCCGTCGAGCGGTGCGGAGCTCGCCGAAGTGGCGCAGGTTCCAGATCCACGCCCCGAAGACCGCTCGGGCCCGGGCGCCCCGCCGCGACGCCACGAACACCGCGGACTCCAGCAGGCCGAGCAGCAGGGCGATCGGCACCACCCAGAGCAACGTCGGAGCGGAATAAGCCTTGAGCAGCGCCCGCAGACGGTGCCGCAACACCAACCGTTCGTCGGGTGTCTGCGCGTCGGAGCGGTCGCTCACCGCCTGGTGGTGGCGGGCGCGGGCGTCGGGTGCCACGAGGACGCGCGCGCCGATCAATCGCGCCCGCCAACAGAGATCCAGATCCTCGCCCCCGGGGAACGTCTCGGGGTCGAACCCGGCGAGCTCGGCGAAGAGGTCGGCGCGCAGCAGCATCGCAGCGCTCGACACGTAGAACACGTCGCGCACGCCGTCGTGCTGCTCCTGGTCGAGCTCGCCCGGCTCGATCCCCGAGTACGCCACGCCGAACCGGTCGATGGCCATCCCCACCTCGAGCAGCACCTCGGGGTTGTCGGGATCCACGAGCTTCGGCCCCACGATCCCGGCGTTCGATCGGTAGGCCTCCTCGACGAGGAGCCGGATGGTCGACGGCTCGAGCACGACGTCGTCGTGGAAGAGGAAGAGGAAGGTGGCTCCCTCCACCGCGTCGAGGGCCTCGTTGGCCGCGTTGGCGAAACCGACGTTCGTCTCGAGGCGACGGACGAACGCGCGGGGCAGCACGGCCGCGATCCGTGCCGTCGGATCCTCGTCGGAACCGGCATCGAGGACGAGGACGGCGAGGTTCGGATAGTCGGAGTCGCGGATGCCTTCGAGCGTCGCCTCGAGCCACGCGCCGGGGTTGTTCGTCACCACCACCGCAACCACCGGCGGGGGGACGAGAACAGGCTCGACCGGCTCCGCGGGCGCAAGGTTCACGGCGGGCGGGGGGACCGGAGGCCCGGGGACGGGAGGGTCAGCGGTCTCCATCGGGCGGCTCACCATACCAAGTGGCACTTCGTGAGCCGGGTCACGAGTGCTTGCAAGAGTTAGCACTTTGGTATACAGTTGTGAGCACGCATCCGAAGGAGAGAGCAGTGGACTTCACCAAGAGCATCAAGGACGCCGGCTACATCGCTGTCGGCGCCGGCGTGATCGGCTTCCAGCAGGCCCAGGTCAGGCGACGCGAGATCACCTCCGAGGTCAACCGCCGCGCCCAAGGCGCCCGCAGTTGCGCCGAGAGCCAGCTCGGGTCGCTCCGGAACCAGGTCGCCACCCACTCCGCCTCGGTCCGCACGAACGTCGAAGACCAGGCGCTCGGCGCATGGGAGCTCGCCAACGTCGGCCTCGCGGGCGTGACCACGGGGATCACCGACACCGCCTCCGGCTTCACCGGCACCGCATCCGGCCTCGCCGGAACCGCCACCGATGCCGCCACCGGATTCGCCGACGACGTTCGTGACTTCGTCGAACCGGTCGTCGGCGAGGCGCGGGTCAGGGTCGAGCCGATCATGGAGCAGCTGCAAGCCGTTCCCGACCATGTCGTACGCGCTGTCGACGCCGGCCGTTCCAAGGTGCTCGGCCTCGTCGGGGTCGGCGCCGGCTCCCCCGCCACCGCGGCCTGACCTCCCCGGCCTGAACTCCCCGGCGTCGACAACCGGGCCTGCACCGACCTCCGCTCGGGGGACGTACGCTCACCACCCATGTACGTCGCCCTGGCCGGAGGAGTAGGCGCCGCTCGGTTCCTCCGCGGCCTGGTGCGCGTGGTCCCCGCGGCCGCGGTCACCGTGGTGGTGAACACGGCCGACGACGACGTCTTCCACGGCCTCCACGTCAGCCCCGATCTCGACACCGTCACCTACACGCTGGCCGGTGCCGAGCACCCGGAGCAGGGATGGGGCCTCGACGGCGAGACGTTCACCACGGTGGACGCGCTGGCCCGCTACGGCCGGCCGACCTGGTTCCGCCTCGGCGACCGTGACCTCGCCACCCACCTGTTCCGGTCCGAGCGACTGGCCGAGGGGGCGTCGCTCTCGACGGTCACCGACGAGATCGCCGAAGCATGGGGCGTCGTCCCCCGCCTCCTCCCGATGACCGACGACCCGATCTCGACCCGGATCACGATCACCCGTCACGACGGGACCTCCGAAGAGGTCGCGATGCAGGAGTGGTTCGTGCACCAGCGGGCCGAACCACCGGTGTCGGCAGTCCGGTTCGAGGGCTCCGACGACGCCACGGCCGCGCCCGGCGTGCTCGAGGCGCTGGAGACCGCGGAGACGATCCTCGTCTGCCCGTCGAACCCGGTGATCTCGATCGGGCCGATCCTCGCCGTCCCCGGCGTGCGGGACGTGCTGATCCGTCGCCGCGACCGCGTCGTCGGCGTGAGCCCCATCATCGCGGGCCGGACCGTGAAGGGTCCCGCCGACCGGCTCATGGCCGGGCTCGGCCTCGATGTCTCGTGCGTCGGAGTGGCCCGGGCCTACTCCGAGTTCTGCAGCACCCTCGTCATCGACGCGGGCGACGCCCACCGTGGCCCCGACGTCGAGGCGACCGGCGTCCGGGCCGTGGTCGCCGACACGCTCATGACCGACGCCCGCGTCGCCGCGGCGCTGGCGCGACACACGCTCGACGCCGTCGCGTGACGAGCGTCCGATGACTGGCCTGCGGTGAGCGGGCTCGGTGTCATCCCCATCGCCGACATCCCGGAAGTCGTGACGGGTGATCTGCTCGCCGACCTCATCGCCGCCGCGGCTGCCGCGCAGGGCACGCCCGTCCTCGACGGTGACTGCATCGTCGTGACCCAGAAGATCGTGTCGAAGGCGGAGGGACGGATCGTTCCGCTCGCACCCGACGATCTCGACGCCCGGCGGGAACTGATCGAACGGGAGTCGAGACGCATTCTGCGCCGACGCGGCGACCTCCTCATCAGCGAGACGACCCACGGATTCGTCTGCGCCAACGCGGGCATCGACCTCTCGAACGTCGACGACGGCTCGGCCGCGTTGCTCCCGGTCGACAGTGACCGTTCGGCCCGCAAGATCCGCGACGGCCTGCGCGCGCGGCATGGTGTCGACGTTGCCATCGTGATCTCCGACACGTTCGGGCGCGCGTGGCGCCGCGGCCTCACCGACGTCGCGATCGGGGTGGCCGGACTCGCCGCCGTCGTCGATCTCCGTGGTTCGAGCGATGCGCGCGGGCGGGAGCTCTTCGCGACCGAGGTGGCGGTAGCCGACGAAGTCGCGTCGGCGGCCGAGCTCGTGATGGGCAAGGCCGCCGGGATCCCGGCGGCGATCGTGCGCGGGCTCGACCCGATCTGGTTTCGCGAATCAGCGGTCGCGGAACTGATCCGGCCCCCGGCCGAGGACCTCTTCCGGTGAGCGCGCGGGTGCCCGCGTTCTTGGAGGCCCGCCGATCCATCCGGGCGTTCACCGACGAGCCGGTGGACCAGATCGTGCTCGACCGACTCGTGGAAGCCGCGTGTCTCGCGCCCGCGCCCCATCATTCCCGGCCGTGGCGTTTCGTGACCGTGACCACCGCCGACGCCAAGACGGCACTCGCCGTCGGCATGGGCGGACGGTGGCGACACGACCTGCTCGCCGACGGCGTCGACCGGGCCCGGGTCGACGAGCTGGTGACCGCGTCGCACGACAAGCTCATCGCCGCGCCCGCGCTCGTCGTCGGCTGCCTGACCTGGGACGGCCTCGATCGGTACCCCGACGACACCCGTCGGCGCGCCGAGTGGGGCATGGCCCTGCTCTCACTCGGGGCCGGGGTGGAGAACCTCATGCTCGCGGCCGCCGATGTCGGGCTCGCGTCGTGTTGGGTCGCAGCGCCGATCTTCTGCCCCGAGGCCGCACGCGACGCGCTCGACCTTCCCGCCGAGTGGCTCCCCTACGCGCTCGTCCTCGTCGGCCGCGCCGACCCGACGTACGCGCCCCGCGAACGCCCCCCGATACCCCTCGACGACCTCCGCGCCATCCGATAGCAGGAGAAGGAGCGGAGGTGGCGGTCACGCGGCGCGGAACTCGGAGCGTCGAGCGATCGAGCCGCCGCAGCGTATTCGACCATCACAAAGGAGAAGGAGCGGAGGCGACGGTCATGCGACGGGACTCGTAGCGGTGAGCGGTCGAGCCGCCGCAGCGGATTCGACCATTTAGCGCCGGCGGGTGGCCTTGAACCACTCGAGGGTCCGACCGACACCCTCGTCAAGGCTCGTGAACGGCTTCCAACCCAGGTGGATCTCGGCCCGACCGGGATCGAGCGCGGACCGGGCGAGCTCACCGAGGCGCGCCGGCGCGTAGTGCGCGGTCTCCTTCGAGCCCGTGAGGCGGGCCATCACGTCGAACAGCTGCTGCACGCTCGTCTCGACGCCGGTGCCGATGTTGACGAGCAGCCCGCCACCCTTCTCGGTGGCACGCACGAACGCGTCGACGACGTCGTCGACGAACACGAAGTCGCGGGTCTGCCGTCCGTCACCGAAGATCGTGGCGCGTTCCCGTCCGAGCAGCTTGCCGGCGAAGATCGACACCACTCCGGCCTCACCGTGCGGGTCCTGGCGGGGCCCGTAGACGTTCGCGAGCGCGAGCGCGGTGTACTCGAGTCCGTGGATCTCCCGGTAGTAGTGCAGGTAGTCGCCGACCGCCTTCTTCGCGACGCCGTAGGGCGACTCGGGCCGCTGCGGGTGACCTTCCCGGACCGGGAGATCCTCCGGTGAGCCGTAGATCGTTCCCCCGGAACTCGCGAAGACGACTTTGCGCGTACCGGCGGCGAGCGCGCCCTGAAACAGGTTGAGCGCACCGAGGATGTTCACCTCGGCGTCGAACGCAGGCCGCGCGACCGACACCCGGACGTCGGCCTGCGCCGCGAGGTGGTAGATGACCTCCGGCTTGCGGTGCGCGACGAGATCGGTGATCGCGGGTGAACGCAGATCGAGGCGGTGGAACGAGAATCGGCGGGAGCGGTCGGCGCGGGCATCGGCAAGGTTCGCGAGCGAACCGGTCGAGAGGTCGTCGACCACGTCGACGTCGTAGCCCTCGACCACGAGCCGGTCGACGAGGGTGGACGCGATGAACCCGGCGCCGCCCGTGACCAGCACCCTCATGCAGGACCGGCCTGGAGCAGACCGTCGCTGCCGACCACCGCGTGCCGCACCGTGGCATCGGGTTCGACGCGCACCCCACCGAACACCACCGCATCGTCGAGGCGCGCCCGCTCGCCGATCGACGCATCGGCACCGACGACCGCGTTTCGGATGCGGGCCCCGGCACCGACGGTGACGCCGGCACCGAGGAGAACCGGGGCCTCGATCCGTGCGTCGGCCGCGATGGTCACGGAACCCTGCACCCAGATGCCCGGTTCGCGTTCGGTGGCTCCCGGCGCCGGTGGTCGCCCGAGGCGACCGGCGAGCACATCGGCGTGGGCTTGGAGGTACTTGTCGGGAGTCCCGATGTCGAGCCAGTAGCCATCGCTTCGGAACGCGAACAGGCGGCCCGGTCGGTCGAGCATCCGCGGAAACGTCTCCCGCTCGATCGACACGGTGAGTCGGGACGGGATCTGTTCGAGCACCGAGGGTTCGAGGACGTAGGTGCCGGCGTTCACCCAGTTGGTGGGGGCGCGACCCGGGGGTGGCTTCTCGACGAACGCGACGACCTCGCCGTCGTCGCGGGTCGGCACGACGCCGAACGCCGAGGGATCGTCGACCCGAGTCAGCGCGATCGTCGCCTCCGCGCCGCTGGTCTCGTGGAACGCGACGAGGGCGCGGAGATCGAGGTCGGTGAGCACGTCGCCGTTGCAGACGATCAAGCGTTCCTCGATCCCCTCCGCGGCGAACCGGATGCCGCCTGCTGTTCCGAGGGGCTCCGGTTCCTCACGGAACCGCAGACGGGCCGGACCGAACCGCGCCTCTCCGGGAACGTCGCCCTCGGCGAGATGCTCGCGGAACGCGTCGGGGAGGTAGCCGAGCGACAACACGATGTCGTCGACGCCGTGCCCGGTGAGCCAGGTGAGCTGCCGGTCGAGGAACGCCAGGTTGGCGATCGGGAGGAGCCCTTTGGGTGTCTTGTAGGTGAGGGGACGCAACCGGGTCCCCTCACCGCCGACGAGAACGACCGCTTTCACGGGGTGGAAGCTGGCGGAGTGGCCGGCTCGGTTGCCGGGGTCCCGGCCACCGTCGACGACGTTGACGCAGTGGAAGACGTCGACGCCGCCGGACCGCCGCCGATGTCCTCGATGTTCGAGAGCGCCGATTCGGCGTCGGGCGGCTCCGGCACCTTCTGACCCTTCGGAAGGAACGCGATCGAGATGATGCTGGCGTTCTTCGGGCGGTAGTCGGCGGGGTTCCCCGAGCGCGGGGTGCCCGTCCACGGCTCACCGAGCGTGCCGGTGGCCCACACGAGATCGGCCTTCTGACCCTCGAACTCGCCGCTCGGGCAGGTGTAGCCGTCCTCGTACCCTGCGCCGTCCCACAGCTTCATCGAGGTGCTGTCGAGCTCCCAGCCGGCACCTTCGTTGTCTTCGATGAAGCGCCCGACCGTCGCGTTCTTCCCGGCTGCGGCGGACGAGAAGGGGTGGATGTGCATGAGACCATCGCCGTGGGAGTGGATCCCCAGGGCCGACTCGAACTCCGGCGCCGCGGGCAGCCACGTGCCGCACACGTTCACGCCCAGGTAGGCGTGCCAATGGTCCTTGTTGACGACCGGCGCGGCATTGCTGTCGGAACCACCCCGGGCGAGGACGATTCCCACCACGCCGATGATGACGACGACGACCGTCGCCACCGTCCAGCCCATCGATCCGCTCCTGCGCTTGGTGCGGCGGACCTTCGCCCGGGCCTGTGCCCGCGAGTACTTGCCTTTTCGACGTGCCATGAGGCACCAAGCTAGCGAACCGTGCGCGGACGCTCCGTTCGCCCTCCGACCCTCCGCCCCCCGAGCTGGAGGACGGCCCGAACCGCGAGGAACGCGGCCGCAGGCCCCAGGAGCAGGCGTCGGGGCCCGTGCCAGTGTTTCGCGGCGAACCGGATGGCCGACCGGTGGTGCTCGATGATCATCCGGTAGGGGTGTCGATCGGTGCTCACGCCCTGGAGGTGCAGTACGGCCCCACCGGGTTCGTACGCGACCCGCCATCCCGCTCCGGTGAGGCGGGCGCAGAGGTCGACGTCTTCGAGGTACATGAAGAACCCTTCGTCCCAACCACCCACCTCGTCGAAGGCGCTCCGACGGAGCCACACGGCCGAGCCGGAGAGCCAGCCCACGTCGCGCGGGCTCGACCAGTCGGCATCGAGGCGGCGATACCGGCGGGTGAACGGATTGGCCGGCCAGATCAGTCCGAGGACCGCGTGCCCCACCGCGTCGATCCCCGACGGGACGACGCGGGCCGACGGGTACTGCGAACCATCGGGGTTGCGCACCCGCGGCCCCACCGCGGCCAGATCGGCCGACGCTGCGAGGCGGTCGACCATCGCACGGGCAGTTCCGGGATCGACCTCGACGTCGGGGGTCACCGCGGCGACCACCGGTGCGTACGTGGCTGCCAATCCGAGGTTGTTCGCCCGGCTGAAACCCAGGTTCGTCGGCGCGCGCACGAGCGTGACCTCCGGATGGGCCGCGGCGAGTGCGTCGGCCGAACCGTCGTCGGAGGCGTTGTCGACCACCACGATCTCGGGTGCCTCGCCCGCGCTCGTGTCGGCGAGCAACGAGTCGACGCACGCGAGGAGCGCCTCCCCCGCGTTGTAGTTCACGACGACTGCCGCCCACAACATGGTTCGTTCGATCACTTCGGGTGTCGTTCTTCCTTGTACCACTCGTAGGTGCGGGCGAGGCCGGTGGGGAGGTCGATCTCCGGCTTCCAACCGAGGACCTGCTCGGCGAGGGAGATGTCGGGACGTCGACGGGTCGGGTCGTCGACCGGAAGGGGCTCGAAGACGATGTCGGAACTGGAACCGGTGGCTCGGAGCACCGCCTCCGCGAGTTCGAGGATCGTGAACTCACTGGGGTTCCCGATGTTCACCGGGCCGACGTAGTCGGATTCGAGCAGGGCCAGGACGCCGCGGACCTCGTCGTCGACGAAGCAGAACGATCGGGTCTGGCTCCCGTCGCCGTAGATCGTGATCGGCTCGCCGTCCATCGCCTGGACCAGGAAGTTCGACACCACCCGTCCGTCGGCCGGGCGCAGACGAGGACCGTAGGTGTTGAAGATCCGCACGATGCGGGTCTCGAGTCCGTGGGCACGGTGGTAGGCCAGCGTCATCGCCTCGGCGAACCGCTTGGCTTCGTCGTAGACACCGCGAGGACCGACCGGGTTGACGTTGCCCCAGTACGACTCGGGCTGGGGGTGCACCGTGGGATCGCCGTACACCTCACTCGTCGACGCGAGCAGGAACCGGGACCCTTTGGCCTTCGCGAGACCCAGCGCGTTGTGGGTTCCGAGCGAACCGACCTTGAGGGTCTTGATCGGATGCTCGAGGTAGTCCTGCGGGCTCGCCGGGCTCGCGAGGTGCAACACCGCGTCGACGGCGCCCTCGACGTGGACGAACTGCGTCACGTCGTAGTGCTCGAACGTGAACGCCGGATCCGGCAGGAGAGCCTCGATGTTCTCGATCCGTCCGGTGAGGAGGTTGTCGAGCACGACGACACTCCACCCACGTTCGAGGAGCTCACGACAGATGTGCGATCCGATGAACCCGGCACCTCCGGTCACGACCGCACGGCGCTTCCGGTCGCTCACGACCTGCCGATGCCTTCGTAGACGAAGTGCAACCGACGGAGCGTCGAGGGATCGAGCAGGTTCCGAGCGTCGAGCAGCGCCGGCGACGCCATCGCCTCCCGGACGCGCGCGAAGTCGAGCCAGCGGAACTCGTCCCATTCGGTGAGGAGGGCGAGGACCCGCGCTCCGGCGACCGCTTCGTAGGGGTCGGCGACGAGCTCACTCCCGGAGACCACCCGTGCGGCACGCTCGTCGCCCGAGGGGTCGTAGCAGCGAACGGTCGCGCCCTCCTCGAGGAGGCGCCGGACCACGAACACCGCCGGCGAATCGCGGAGATCGTCGGTGTTGGCCTTGAAGGTCAGGCCCCAGACTGCTATCGGGACTCCCTCGAGCGATCCTCCCGCCAACCGCCTGACCTTGTCGATCATCCGCTCGTGCTGGGCGCGGTTCACCTCGATGACGCCCTGCAGCAGGCTGAAGTCGTACCCGGCCACCTGCGCGGTGTGCAGCAGCGCGGCAGTGTCCTTGGGGAAGCACGATCCGCCGTAGCCGGGTCCGGGGTGCAGGAACTCGAACCCGATGCGCTTGTCGTAGCCCATACCGAGCGCGACTTCACGCACGTCGGCGTCGACGGCTTCACACAGGTTCGCGATCGCGTTGATGAACGAGATCTTCGTCGCGAGGAACGCGTTCGACGCGTACTTGATCATCTCGGCCGACGCCGGGTCGGTGACGAGGACAGGAGCCCGGATCGCGCGATACAGATCGGAGATGCGCACTGCGGCCGCCGGATCGTCGCAACCGATGACGATGCGGTCGGGGTTGAGGAAGTCGCGAACGGCCGCGCCTTCGCGGAGGAACTCGGGATTCGACGCGACAGTCACCCGGTCGAGCGCGGCACCCGACTCACCGAGGATCTGCTGCACGCGGCGCGTCGAGCCCACCGGCATTGTCGACTTGTTCACGACGACCGCGCCCGACGCGAGGATC